>JASJYE010000107.1 GCA_030123645.1 Candidatus Hydrogenedentota bacterium
AAGCCGCAGAGGCGCAAAGGCTCGTTCTTAGCGGCTTGGCGGCTTTGCGCGAGACGAATCGCTCCTCCGAGAGGCGCTGCATGCAATAGCAATCGGCGTCAAATGGTTACAACAGAGCCGACAGGAGAATGGTTGCTGGTCCAGTCCTGCATCTCCGGCCATCACCGCATTGGCCGTCTCGTTAATCCTTAACAGCCCGGACGTCTTGATCGGCGGCAAGCGTTCGGAATCCAGCTCGAAGGGGATCGAATTCATTCTGTCTTGCGTGCAGGATGACGGCGGGATTTACCAAGCCCCCGGCACTATGCCGGGCGCGGGCATGCCCAACTACAATACCGCCATCTGCATGACCTACGCCGGTCTCCTGAGTTTCATCTACGCGCAGGTGGACCGGGAAGACCCCGGAGTGCAAGGCGCCATCGACTCGATTACCCGCCGGTGGACCCTGGAGGAAAACCCGGGGATGGTTAGGCGTCACCCGGGCGAGTTATTCTGTGTTCTGCCGGCCGCGCGTGCAATCAACGGCGCCATTGTCGTGAAGTGCGCGAACCTCGTCTTCACTTAGCCCCAGGTCCTGTATCAGCACTTCGGCGGTATGTTTGCCCAGCAGCGGCGCGGCCTGAATCGGCACATGGCTTTCGGTCATGCGGGCGGGCCAGCCGAGAAGCGGCCTTTCGCCAAGTTCTTCGTGGTGAATTGTCTGGACGAACCCACGCTCCTTCAAGTGCGGATCATTGAAGAGGTCATGCGTATCCATGACGGCGCTTGCGGGCACGCCGCCCTCGCACAGGATCTTCATGGCCTCGTGCTTCGCATAGCCACGGGTCCATTCTGTAATGGCCTCCTTGATGACCTCGGCTCTTTCAAGCCATCCTTCTGGCGTAGTTGGGCGTTCAGCTTCCAACAGATCGCTGCGGCCGATGACCGTGTAGAGGTCGTGGCGCATGCGGGAAGTGACCGCCATGATGTAGACGTAGTCGTTTGCCCCAAAGGGCTTGCAGGGATAAAGATTCATGGCCGGGCCCTCGCCGGGTCCGGTGCGTCGGGCGGCCCGCTCGCTATTGGGGGCTCCCCCTGCCAGGCGTGTGCGCATCAGATAGGTCATTGCCTCCTGCATGGAGAACTCAATCAGTTGTCCCACGCCGGTTCGCTGTTTTTGCACGTAGGCCGCGACAATGGCCAAGGCCAATTGCACGACGGTGGCCACGTCGCCGATGGTCGGTCCGGTACGCATGGGCGGTCCATCAGCTTCGCCCGTCGTCGACATGATGCCGCCCGCCGCCTGAGCCACGGCATCGAAACACTTATAGCTCGAGTAGGGCCCGGTGGTTCCAAATCCCTTGACCCGGGCATAAATGATCCCGGGGTGGACCTGCTTCATGACCTCGTAACTGAGATTGAGCTTTTCTATGACGCCGGGGCCATAGTTCTCGACGAACACGTCGTAATGGGGCGCCATCTTGAGCAGGACTTCACGGCCATCCGGGTGGTCGAGGTGAAGGGTCACACTGCGCTTGTTGCTGTTCCAGTTGAGGAAGTACTCCGAATCTACGAAGACTCTCTTGCTCTGACCTCGGCCGGGATCGCCCAGACCGGGGCGTTCCACCTTCACGACATCGGCGCCCAGCCAGGCCAGCGCCTGAGTGCACGAAGGTCCAGCCTCGTACTGCGTCATGTCCAAGATTCTCATTCCATCCAGAGCGGGCATAGCCGGTTCCTTTCAAAGGAGACGTTGCGGATGAGCAATGGCTCGAAGCCGAATCCTCATACCGAAATGGAGGGTGCGCAAATGTAGGTCGCAGCACCCGGCAGTAATGATACCTATCATCGATTGGCATTTGACCAGGAATCGCGGTAGCACTTCAACCGGGGCATCGTTAGCGGTGCAAAGCTAAGGCCTTCCAGCGGGAAGAGGCCGGGTTTCAGCCTTCCGTGGGACTTCAGGCAGCGTTCCGTCCAGAGCCACGAAGCGTCAAGGATTCGACAATGTCGTTGTTGACAACACCTTAGGCTCCCGGTGTTGCGGGAAACAGGGGCCCATACGGCTGGAGCATGGCTCATAGCGCACGGGTTCGCTGGTTTGAATCCGGCCCCGCTAACAGCCGACATCAGTCAACTGCGCGGCATGCACGCCACGATTATCCCCACTCGATGCCTTTCCAGAAAGACTTTCCCCATGTGGTTTCCTTATCACCCCATGCATCACGCAGCCGACTCATTTCCTTACGCAAGTGATTGAGGCGTTCTGCATGATCCGGATCGAAAGCGAGATTTGACGTTTCCCAGGGATCATTCTCGAGGTCAAATAGTTGCGTCATGTTGTTTCTTCCGTCGATGACGTATTCCAGCAGTTTGAATTGGCGGTTCTTGAGCGCGCGCTGTGATTCGCAGTAGGCAAAGTACATCGTGTCACGGATCGTCACACTCGGATCGCGCATGGCCTCGACCAGGCTTATGCCCTCCACGGTATCCGAAACGATTAGGATGATATTGACCTAAAGATCCCTCTGGTGCCGATTGGTGGCGGCGTCATGTGTTTGGGCTGCGTGATGGCATTCACCGCGTAGAGAAGGCGTTGCATTCGAGGCGTAATAGCGGTCCAGGGAATCTCGAAAAGCCGTGCCACGGCCGTGCGATGGGCAAGCAGTTTCCCGCTATCGTAATTTGTGTGAGGAATAATTCCCTCTTCACGAAGGATGGTCAACGCGTCGTCTACCACAGCGATCTCCTTCTCCAAGGGTTCGATCTGCCGATGAGGGGCGCCATAGTCCATCCGGTACTCATTGCAGTCTGGACTTTGATACGTGCGGGCCATGCTATCTCCTAGTTTCTCTTCATTCGAGGCCGAGATCTTCTGACGCAATCTCGGCGCCGTTGCTGAAAGGCACGAGACCTTCTTTCCTCTTAGCGACAGGTGATCAATATGGCGGGTGTGCAGTCACTTGCGCTCGCCACGGGCCAGTTCCTCGAGGCCCGTGCCGTCGAGCAAGCGGATGGTGCGGCTTCCAGTCGACTGAATCAGCCCTTGCCGGCCCATTTTGCCCAGAACGCGTGAGAGGGTTTCCGGAATAGTCCCCAACAGACTTGCCAATTGCACCTTCGAGATGTCCAGGGATACATTCTCGGGATCCTTGCTGTGTTCCGCCAGATACAATAGGTAGGCGGCGAGCCGGCTTGGCACGGCTTTCAGGGAAAGGCTTTCGACCAGCGTGGTGAATTGGCGAAGGCGTTGCGACAGGACGGCCAGCATGTTCAACGCGAGGGAAGGGTCCTCGTGAATCAAGTCGATGAACGGCTGCCTCGGAAAGAAGAGAATGCGGGATTTCTTGAGAGCGGCCGCGTGGGCTGGGAACTGGCCGCCCGCGAAAACAGGAACCTCCCCGAAGATCTCTCCGGGCCCGAACACGTGCAGTGTCTGCTCTTTCCCGTCAACCGAGAGCTTGTAGACGCGCACCTGCCCCGAGATCACCGCGTAGAAACCGTTACCTTCATCCCCTTCGGAGAAGACGACCCCGCCTCTGGCAACGGTTTCCTCCGAGGCAATCGAGGCCAACTTCCCGCTGTGTTCGGGCGACATACCCTTGAATAGCCATATTTCCGAGAAGTGTTCCATAAAGGACATGAGGATATCCCATCGGGGAGCGCGTGGGCGGCGCCACTGCGAAGCCAGCCCTTCTCGCCGGATTTTTAGCAGTTCGTATTGACTTAAGTCAAGGGAGTACGCCGCCGCACGTGGCATAGTGGCCCGCAAACGATGACAGTGACGGCTAAGCGCCATGCCCGATCCAAACGATCTAAGGGAGAAAGTCATGTTCTGTTTTCAATGCGAGCAAACGGCGGGGGGAGAGGGATGCACCACCAAAGGCGTATGCGGCAAAGACCCGGATACGGCGGCCCTCCAGGACCTGCTGGTGTACGCGGCCAAAGGGATTGCGCAGTACGCCCATCGCGCGCGCAAGCTTGGCGCCTCCGATAGGGAAATCGATGTTTTTGTAATCGAGGCGCTCTTCACGACCGTCACGAACGTCAACTTCGATCCGGATCGTGTCGCCCAGTTGATTCGACGGGCAGCCAAGATCCGGGATAAGGCCAAGGATCTGTACGAAGGGGCCGCGGCTGCCGCCGGTCAGAGGCCTCAGCAACTCGAGGGGCCGGCGGCGGTTGACCTTTCCGGCAACTTGGATGCACTCATTGCGCAGGGTGTGGAGCAGACCATCCAACTGCGATTCAGCGCGCTCGGTCCGGATGTTACGGGCCTCCAGGAACTGATCACCTACGGGCTCAAAGGCTCGGCCGCCTATGCCGATCACGCCCTGGTCCTCGGGGCCGAGAAAGACGAGATCTATGCCGGTTTCCACGAAGTGCTGGACTATCTGGCCGAGGACCCATCCGATGTTGGTGAACTCACCGCCACCGCACTGAAGGTGGGCGACCTAAACCTGAAGGTCATGGAACTGCTGGACAAGGCAAATACCGGCACCTATGGCCATCCGGAACCCACGCAGGTGAGGATTACGCCCGTGCAGGGCAAGTGCATCCTGGTCTCGGGACACGATTTGAAGGATCTCGAGGAGCTGCTCAAGCAGACCGAAGGCAAGGGCGTGAACGTCTACACCCATGGTGAAATGCTGCCCGGCCTGGCGTATCCGGGCCTGAAAAAATTCAAACACCTCGTCGGTAACTATGGGGGCGCCTGGCAGGAGCAGATCGTCGAATTCAACGAGTTCCCGGGCGCCATTCTCATGACCACGAACTGCATCCTGGCGCCTAAAAAGGATTACCAAGACCGCATCTTCACCACCGGCCTGGTCGCCTGGCCCGGTGTCAAGCATGTTCCGAACGGAGACTTCTCGAGCGTAATCGAGGCGGCGCTGGAGGCGCCGGGCTTCGAGGAAGACGCCCCTGAAGAGTTCATCACCGTGGGATTTGCCCACAACGCCGTCCTGGGCGTCGCCGACAAGATCATTGAGGCGGTCAAAGGCGGCGCGATCAGGCACTTCTTCTTGATAGGCGGGTGCGACGGCGCCAGGCGAGGCCGCAACTACTTCACCGAGTTGGCGGAGAAGGTGCCGGAGGACTGCGTGATTCTGACCCTTGGCTGCGGCAAGTATCGCTTCAACAAATTGGATTTCGGAGACATCGGCGGAATTCCACGCCTGTTGGACGTAGGACAGTGCAACGACGCCTATTCGGCCGTCCGGATAGCGCAGGCGCTGGCGGACGCCTTTGATTGCGGCGTAAACGATCTGCCGCTGTCTTTCGTGCTATCATGGTTCGAGCAGAAGGCCGTGGCCATCCTGTTGAGCCTCCTCAACCTGGGGATAAAGAACATTCGGCTCGGACCGACCTTGCCCGCCTTTGTGACCCCGGCAGTACTTGACGTGCTGGTAGAGAACTTCGACCTCAAGCCGACAGCCACCGCTGAAGAAGACATGCAAGCCATGTTGGCGGCAGGTTCGCCGGCTGAGGAAAAGGTGGGCAGCCGCCCCCAGACGAGGAGTGGTCATGAAACACTTGCGTGAGGTTATCGAGATCGATGAAGACCTTTGCGACGGATGCGGGCAATGCGTGCCGGCTTGTGAGGAGGGCGCAATCCAGATCATTGACGGGAAGGCGCGGCTGGTGGCGGACACCTACTGCGACGGCCTCGGCGCCTGTCTCGGCGAATGTCCCGCCGGCGCCCTGAAGATCGTCGAGCGGCAGGCGGAGCCGTTTGACGAAGAGGCTGTTGCCGCGCACCTTGAAGCCTCGCGGCCAGCCGAATCCACACTGCTTCCATGCGGTTGCCCTTCGATGACACTCTCCCCCGCCCCTGCCGCGTCATGTGGATGCGATGCCGATGGACACGGCGATGGGCCTGCTCACTCTTCGCTGACGCATTGGCCGGTGCAGATCCGGCTCGTTCCTCCCACCGCGCCGTTTCTGCAGCGCGCACACCTTCTGCTTGCGGCCAATTGTGTGCCTGTGGCCTACCCACGTTTTCAACAAGATCTCCTCCGAGGCAAGGTGGTGCTACTCGGATGTCCGAAGTTCGACGACGTCGATCTATACGAGCAACGCTTCGTTGAGATATTCGCCGCTAACGACATTGTTGCCGTGACGGCAGCGGTCATGGAGGTGCCATGCTGCCAGGGACTTCCCCTCATTGCCCAGAACGCCATGAGAAAAGCCGGCAAGGACATTCCGATGGACCTGGTAACTGTCGGCCTACAAGGCGAAATCCTCGAGGAACACGCTCTCCATCGCTGAGCGGGGAAAAGCGCCGGCACCCACAAGCGAGCTCAATCGATTCACCAATACGAAGAAGCTCGGTCTTTTCGGCGGGTGTGGGCGCGATGCGGCCGGTTTCGATTCGAGAACGCAGGATCCGAATCTGCGCCTCCAACAACTGAATCTTCGCGTTCTACCTTGGGCGAAACCATTGCGCGGCGAGCGCAACGAGAGCGTAAACTACCCGATCTATCGAGAGTCCTTTCATAGCCCTGAGGTCTTCAAAAGCCCAGAAGCGAAGGATATCGAAGGGTGGCTACAATTATGAAGCCCCAGAGCTACGTGTCAGATTCAGGGCACACACCCTTTACATACGGTGCATCCTCGCGCTCGGCGGAGAATCGCCCAAGCGCAGGGAGACGCGGCGATGGCCGGCCCGCCCTCTGGTTCAGTGGGCTGCAGCCGCAGCTTTCGGGATAAATTCCTCCGGCCGGACGAGCTTGAAGCCAATGGCCTTGACTTCTTTGCATCCGAGTACGCAGACGCCACAGCCCCAGCATTTTTCGGCATCGACGAGTGCTTTCAATTTCTTCGACTTCTTGCCCTTCGCGGCCTTCTCGGGTTTCACGAGCTCGATGGCGTCGAACTGGCAGCGGTCGATGCAGTCCTGGCATCCGTCGCATTTGTCTTGGTCGATGACGGCTTCGAAGCGGCTCTTCTCCCAGGCCTTGCCGATGGGTTCGTCGAGCATGTCCATGGGAACGTAGTTGGCGCAGCAGTCCCGGCAGCAATTGCAACTGGTCTTGATGCCGCCCATAGCGGTGGTATTGGGCCAGATGTGGAGCAGCGCATCTTCTTCCATGGCGTCCACATACTCGAGGGCCTCCTCGATGCTGAGTTTCTTTCCCGAACCGCGCTTGATGACGTAGTCGGCGGCGCGGCCGAATTGGAAACAGTTCCATTGATGCACTTCGTCGGTGAACTCACATGCTTCGCCAACACCCTCGGTGCGGACGCGGCACGCGCAGGGCACGGTGGCGATCAGTTCCTGGGCCTTCATCAGTTCGCGGTAGTCCTCGCAGGGCAGGACTTCGTCCATGTTCTCGAAGGCCTTGGCGGCCGGCACGATTCGCAACATGGGCGCAGGCAAGGCGGCCTGCATCTTGCCCATGTCGGGGTACCACTCGTTCAGGCAGAATTCTTGCCACAGCTCAAGGAAGGGGCGGTCCTTGACCACGTCCACCTTCTGCGTAGCCAGGGTGGCGTCGTGGAGCTG
>JASJYE010000108.1 GCA_030123645.1 Candidatus Hydrogenedentota bacterium
ACCGTGTCGCACAACGATGTAGTGAGGGAAGTGCTGCGTGCCGGAGCGGACGTTCTCGTCGAAAAGCCGATGGCCAGCACGGTCAAAGAGGCGCGTGCGATGAACGACGCGGCTGTGGAGGCCGGGCGGCTTTTGCAGGTCGGGCATGTCGAACGCTTCAACGGTGCGGTCCTGGCCTTGACCGAGCACATCACGAAGCCGCTCTTCGTGGAATGTCACCGGCTCAGCCCCTTTTCAGGCCGGGGCGACGACGTAAGCGTCGTGCTCGATTTGATGATCCACGACCTCGACGTCGTGCTTGCCCTCACGAAAGCAAAGGTCACGTCTCTCGACGCCGTGGGCATCCCCGTGTTCTCAACCCAGGAAGACATTGCGAACGTACGGCTTCGCTTTGATTCGGGATGCGTGGCAAACCTGACCGCGAGCCGAATCTCGGTCGATCGCATGCGGAAGATTCGTATTTTCGAAGAGAACGCCTACGTGTCGACAGACTACTCGGAGCAGGAAGTGATCGTTTACCACAAAAAGCCGGGCGAGATCCCGGAAGGGCTCTCGCCCATGGAATGGATCACGATCGAGCCGCTGCAAGTGTCGCGTGAGGAGCCGCTTCGGCTCGAGCTCATGTCCTTCCTCGAATGCGTACGCAATCGCACCCAGCCCCTCGTCTCCGGCGAGGACGGCTTGCGCGCGCTCGAATTGGCCTTTGATATTCTTGCTTTCATACGGGAGAACCAGTGACGCGACTCTTTTTCTCAGCAGGCGAATCCTCGGGCGACCTGCACGGATCGCATCTGATCGAGGCGCTCCGGGAGCTCGAAGCCGGGATCGAATGCGAAGGGCTGGGTGGAACGCGGATGCAGGCCGCCGGCATGACGCTGCACTGCGACCTCGCGGGGCGCGCCATCATGGGCTTCGTGGAGGTCGTCCGGTCCTTAGGCTTCGTCCGCCGCGTATTCACCGATACCGTCAGGCGTCTGAAGCGCTCGCGGCCGGATGGACTCGTCGTCATCGACTATCCCGGCTTCAACATCCGGCTGGCCCAGCGCGCCAAGGCCATGGGCATCCCCGTCATATATTACATCAGCCCTCAAGTCTGGGCATGGAAAAAAGGACGCATCCACACCCTCGCAAAAGTCGTCGAGAAAATGCTCGTGATTCTGCCCTTCGAAAAGGCCATCTACGACGAAATCGGACTCGACTGTACCTATGTCGGCCATCCGCTGCTGGACCATCTCGCGTCGATCGACGTGAAAGACACATACACCAGCGGGCTCGTTGTCGGCGTCATGCCGGGAAGCCGTGCGCAGGAAATCAAACGAATCCTGGGCGTCATGCTGGAGGTCGCGCGGGGCATACAAGAACGCTATCCCGAGGCCCGCTTCGTCACCCCGTGCGTCGACCAGGAAAGGGCCGCGCAAGTACGCGCCCTCGCCGGAGACTTCCCCCTCGAAGTCGTTCCCGGCGGGATGTACGAAGTGCTCAAAGGGGCACGTTTCTCTCTCGTCGCCTCAGGCACGGCGACGGTCGAGACGGCCCTCTTTGAAGTGCCCATGGTCGTTCTGTACAAAGTGGCGGCGCCCTCCTACTGGCTGGCCAGGCTGCTTGTGGATGTGGACGCCATCGCGATGGTCAACATTCTGGCGGGCAAACCCATCGTCCCCGAGTATATCCAGGGCGAGGCGACGGCGGAGAACATCCTCCCCGCGGCGCTTGAATTGATGGACGAGTCCCCCGCGCGCGAAACCATGATCCAGGGATTGAAATCAATACGGCAGAAGCTCTCGGGCGGCGCGTCGGAGAATGCGGCCCGCGAGATTCTCGCCGTGATTAAGGGCCGGAACGATGCCTGATCGGCTCTTTGTGATTGACGGGATGGCCTATGCCTTCCGGGCCTATTACGCCATCCACAACCTCCGCGATTCGAGTGGGCGGCCTGTAAACGCGGTATTCGGCTTTGCGCGGATACTCCTGAAAATTCTGCGCGACCACGAGCCCTCGCACATCGTCATTGTCTTCGATGCGCCCGGCAAAACCTTCCGCGATGATATGTATCCTGAATACAAGGCGAATCGCGACGAAACGCCAGCCGATCTCATTGCGCAGTTCCCGATGATCGACGAGCTGATCGAGGCCTTCGACATCCCCATCCTGCGCGTCCCCGGCGTCGAGGCCGACGACGTGCTCGCCACGCTGGCGCGTCAGGCCGAGGCCGCAGGCCTCGAAGCCGTGCTCGTTTCCGGGGACAAGGACATCCTCCAAGCCGTAACGGAGAAGACCAAGGTCTTCGACCCCCACAAGGGCGACGAGGGACTCTGGTACGGACCGGAGCAAGTCAAAGAACGCTACGGCGTACCGCCCGAACACGTGGTGGATGTGCTCGGCCTCATGGGCGACTCGGCGGACAACGTCCCCGGCGTGCGCGGCATCGGGGAGAAAACCGCGCGAAAGCTGCTCGAACAATACGCGACGATCGACGGCGTATACGAGCACGTGGACGAACTCAAGGGAAAACAAAAAGAGCGGCTCATCGAAGGCAAAGAGAGCGCCTATCTGAGCCTCGAACTTGTAACCCTAAGAGACGACGTTGCCTTCGAGCACCGTCTCGAAGATTTCCGCCACAAGGAGCTCGACCGGGAGAAGCTCGCGCACGCCTTCGCGGGCTTCGAGTTTCGCTCGCTTACGGAAGAGTTCCTTCCGCAGACGGATGAGGCGGCTGAACTCGACTATGAGTTGGTCGTGACACTGAAGCGCCTGAAAGAGGTGATCAAGGAGATGCGGGCATCGGGGAGCATGGCGGTGGACACGGAAACGACCTCGGTGCAGCCGATGTTGGCGGAGCTGGTGGGGGTTTCGATGAGCTGCAAGGAAAACACGGGCTACTACATCCCTCTGGCGCATCTGGGCGATTCGATGGAAGATTTCTTCGCCGAAAAACCAGAAATGATCCCTATGGAGACAGCCTTAGACGCCCTGCGGCCACTGCTGGAAGACCCGGAAATAGCGAAGATCGGCCACAATATCAAATACGACCAAATCGTGTTGTCCCAGGCGGGTATCCGGCTCCAGGGCATCATTATGGACACAATGCTGGCTTCGTACTTGACGGACCCGTCCCGGATGAGGCATAATCTGGGTGAGGTAAGTCTAAAGCACCTCAGACGCAGGATGCTTCCCCTTTCCGATCTTATCGGAAAGGGTTCCAAAGCCATCACATTCGACAAAGTTCCGGTCGAGGCCGCCTGCGAATACGCGTGTGAAGACGCGGATGTCACCTGGCGCCTCTCGGAAATTTTCCAAGCTTCCCTCAAAGAACGGGAACTGGAATTCCTCTTCAACGAGGTGGAACTCCCGTTGCTAGAGGTCCTCGCACGGATGGAAATGGCGGGGGTGGCTCTGGACACGGATGTCTTTAAGGAACTCAAGCAGGAGTTAGAGCAGCGGCTGAAGGCGCTTGAGCAAAAGATATTTGAATTAGCTGGTGAATCCTTCCAAATCAACTCTCCGAAACAGCTACAGAAAATTCTGTTTGACGATCTGGGATTAACCCCGATTAAGAAAACGAAAACGGGGTATTCGACGGATGTCGGCGTTCTCGAGGAACTTGCGCTCGAGCACCCTTTACCGGAGAAGATCCTCGAATACAGGATGCTGGAGAAGCTTCGCGGAACGTACGTGAATGCGCTTCCGAAACTGCTTAACCCGAAAACAGGGCGAATCCATACGTCGTTTAATCAAGCCGTGGCTGCAACGGGGCGGTTATCAAGTAGCGACCCGAATTTACAAAACATTCCCATCCGCACGGAACTGGGCAGGCGAATTCGTCAGGGCTTCGTGCCCGGCGGAGAAGGCCTGAGGCTGATTTCTGCGGACTACTCACAAATTGAATTACGAATACTTGCCCACCTCTCCGGTGACGAGAACCTGCAGCGCGCCTTCCAGGAAGACCGGGACATCCATCGCGATACCGCCGTGAGAGTTTTCAACGTGGCGCCGGACGACGTGACGCCGGAGCTGCGGCGCCGGGCCAAGGCGGTCAATTTTGGCGTCGTTTACGGCATCAGTGCTTTTGGGCTTGCGCGGAACATCGCCGTGTCCAACAGCGAGGCCGCCGCCTTTATCAAGAATTATTTCGCACAGTATCCAGGCGTGAAAGAATGGATCGAGCGTACGAAGGCCGAAGCGAAAGAACGCGGTTACGTAACGACCTTGCTGAACCGCCGGCGGTATGTGCCCGAGTTGACCGCGTCCGACGCCCCAACACGGCGCGCCGCGGAGCGCGTCGCGGTCAACACGCCTGTGCAGGGCACGGCGGCGGACGTGATCAAGGTCGCGATGATACGCCTGGACAAAGCGCTTGCCGATTCCGAGGCGCGCCTGCTGTTGCAGGTGCATGACGAATTGCTTGTGGAGGCGCCGGCGGACGATTGTAGGGACATTGCGAAGTTGATGAAGGAAATCATGGAGGAAGCGATCGAACTGGATGTGCCATTGAAAGTCGATGTGGGGATCGGCCTGAATTGGGCTGAGATCCATTGAGCGCTTCCACCGAACGAAGATTGGAGCGCGGCCTCTGTGGAGAGGCCAGCGTGACGACAAGGAGCAGTAGAGTGAAAAAGGACAATGAGGGGACAATTCATGCCTGAACAAAGCAGCGCTGAACGCACGGCCAACAGGCAGCGAAGTCAAAGCGTAAAGCGGACCGCTGCCGGCACGAAACAGCGCAACAAGAGCAACAACGGGGGTCAGAGAAAGGCGGGGCAGCAACGGCAGGGCCACCCCAAACAGCGCCCGAACAAACCGGGCGGGGGCATGCCGGTTCTCGACGTTGCCGATGAGGTATACGAAGAACGGGGCGGCCCGGAACTCTCGATTACCAAGCTCAAGGACATGACCATGACCGAGCTCACGGAAATGGCCCATGACCTGGGTGAAGAATATATCGGGCTGAAGAAGCAAGACCTCATCTTCTGGGTTCTCCAGCAGAGCATTGAGCAGGCGGGGTCGATCTACGGTGAAGGCACACTTGAAATCCTTCCGGACGGTTTCGGCTTCCTACGCTCAGGCGACTACTCCTATATGCCCGGTCCGGACGACATCTACGTCTCGCCCTCGCAGATCCGCAAATTCGCCCTGCGGACGGGCGATACCATCCAAGGCCATGTGCGCCCACCGAAAGAAGGCGAGCGCTATTTCGCGCTGCTAAAGGTCGAGGCCGTGAACTTCGAGACCCCCGGAGTGGCGCGCGAGCGTATCCTTTTCGATAACCTCACGCCGCTTCACCCGGACGAACGCATACGTCTCGAGACGACGCAAAAAGAGATCGCCATGCGCGTGATGGACATCATTACGCCCATCGGCAAGGGCCAGCGCGGCCTGATCGTCGCTGCGCCCTTCACGGGAAAAACCGTTACCTTAACGAAAATCGCAAACAGCATCTCGGAGAACCACCCAGAGATAACGGTCATTATCCTGCTCATCGACGAGCGCCCCGAGGAAGTCACCGAGATGAAACGCTCGGTCGCTGGCGAGGTCATCGCGTCGACCTTCGACGAGCCGCCCGAGCGCCACGTCCAAGTCGCCGAAATGGTGCTGGAAAAGGCCAAGCGGCTCGTCGAGCACAAACGCGACGTCGTGATTCTGCTCGACTCCATGACCCGCCTCGCCCGTGCGTATAACCTGATTGTCCCCTCGAGCGGCAAGGTGCTCTCAGGCGGAATCGATTCCAGCGCCCTCCAGCGCCCGAAGCGCTTCTTCGGAGCGGCCCGCAACATCGAAGAGGGCGGGAGCCTGACGATCCTTGCGACAGCCTTGGTGGAAACGGGCAGCCGCATGGACGAGGTCATCTTTGAGGAGTTCAAGGGCACGGGGAATATGGAACTGCATCTCGAGCGCAAACTGATGGAGAAACGCGTCTTCCCGGCCTACAACGTGCAAAAATCGCGCACGCGCAAGGAGGAGCTGCTGCTTTCAGACGACGAACTAACACGCGTGTGGCTGCTGATAAAGATCCTGAGCCCACTCGAAGTCTCCGAAGCCACACAGCTCTTAATCGAAAAGCTCGCCAAAACGAAAAACAACAAAGAATTTCTGGACTTGATGCAGAAGATGTAGTGCCGCGAAGCACTGTGGGACCTACACGGGGGACACCCGGTTCTAAGGGACGAAACGCAACGTGCCACCTATTCGGCCCCTAGCCCGGTAATTTCACCGGCCCTTCAATGAGCAAACAAGACGAGGTCATTCTATCCGGCATCCGCCCCACGGGGCGGCTGCACTACGGCAACTATTTTGGGGCGATCCAGAAGTTTATCGTGCTGCAGGAACAGGGCCTGCGCTGTTATTACTTCATCGCGGATTACCACGCCCTGACGACGGCCAGCGAACGTGTCGACTATTTCCGCTACACCTTGGACATGCTGCGAACCTACGTCGCCTGCGGCCTCGATCCATCAAAGTCCATCATCTATCGACAAAGCGACGTGCCGTGCACGGCCGAACTCGCCCTTCTTCTAGGCATGGTCACGCATGTAGGTTTTCTCGAACGCGGCACCACGTACAAGGACACGGTCGCCAAGTTGCCCGGCGGGACCACGCGCGGCCCGGAGGGAAACCCGATTCCGTACGGCCTGCTGGGATATCCGGTACTGATGGCGGCCGACATTCTAATTGTGCGCGCCGACACCGTGCCCGTAGGCGACGACCAGCGCCAGCACGTCGAGATGGCCATCGACATCGCGGAGAAGTTCAATCGTCGCTTTGACACCGTTGCGCTGAAAATTCCTAAGCCGGTCGTGAGAAACGCAGTGCGACTCCCCGGTCTCGATGGTGCCGCAAAAATGGGCAAGAGTGATAACAACGATCTCGGCCTGTTGGACGACGAGAAGATAGTCCTGAAGAAAATCAAGGCCGTGCAGACGACGACCGACCCAACGCCTATCGAAGGCGCATCGGACGACCCGGACGACGTGATTCCCCAAATGCCGCCGAGTGTGGGGGCGCTTTACCGCCTGTTGTCTCTCCTTGCGCCCGAGGAAGTCTACCTTGATTTTACCCGCAAGTACCGGCGGGGCGAAAAGTTTTATGGCGTCTTGAAAACAACGCTCGCCGATTACGTAAACGCATTCAACGCGCCGATTATCGAAGCCTTCAATGCTCCGGGGAACAACGACGAGTCCATAAAGGAGTTTCTCACGGAGAACGCGAAAAAAGTGACGCCTGTCGCGTTGGAGACGGTAGAAGCGTGCCGGGAGGCGATCGGTATCGGGAGAAGCCTCCACCGCGCTTGATGCGTAGCGCGGGCGGTCGCGGGTTCGCTGATCTTCCCTTCCCCACTGCCGCTGATAGGCTCATCGAAGACCGCGGACGCGAGGCAGCGTATCCCTCCCACAGATGGCTCTCGGCTTTTTCGTGCGCGATGTGGAGTCTGAAGCCGGGCTAGCCCGCATCGCTCACAGCCCATTGGCGATTCGCCGCGTAAGTTGTTC
>JASJYE010000473.1 GCA_030123645.1 Candidatus Hydrogenedentota bacterium
GGGATTCATACCGCGCGCAACATGCGCCGATGAAGCACTTCGGATTAGGCTCGGAGACGCGTGTAGACTCCATCGAGATCCGATGGCCCGATGGTTCAACGGAAGTCATGAAGGATCCCGCGATCAATATGTACCACTTGGTCAGTTCTTCGACCGCTCGATAAGGTCCTTTTCTCGTCCATCTCTGGTGGACTGTGGCGCCTTCGACCTAGCCGGCCATGACGCGTAAGCGGGAATCGCGCTCGAGGATGCAGGCGCAGAAGTACATGGCGGCGAGCACGAGTGGCATGAGGTTTTGCAGGCCTTAGGTAGTTGAGCACGCGCACGTTCTCCCGTAACGCGAACTCACGCGTGGCCTGCTCGTTAGCTCAAAACGTTCGGCAGTCACCCAAAATAATCGTTCGCGGGGCTGCGTGTCAGATTCAGGGCACACGCCCTTCACCTCGCTGAGCGCCCACTGCTTAAGCAACGGTTCTGGGCGCTTGGATCTACCTTAGCCAGGAAGGCTTCCTCTATGCCATCGGCACATCCTCCTTCTCAATCATGGCTCAGAGCCTGGTTAACTGACGATTCGGGATTCAAAAAGAATCGGAAATCCTCGAGCCGCGCCCTCCTAATGTTTGCTCTGCAAGAGCTTTTACAGTATCATTTTAGCGTTGGTCGGCAGACCACTTCGCAGGACCCAAGGAATTCAGAGACTCGTGGCTGTTAGCATAAGCCCAACGGACATTGGCGATGTGTGGGTGATCGAGTCGCAGATTTTTCGCGATGACCGTGGCTATTTTACAGAGCTCTATAACGCGAAAGCGTGGGCTGAGGCGGGTTTTGACCACAGCTTTGTGCAGGACAACATGAGCGTTTCCGCGAAGGGAACTCTTCGCGGACTGCATTATCAAGTCAATCCGGAGGGCCAGGGTAAGTTGGTTCGCGCTCTTCGTGGCAGCGTTTTCGATGTTGCGGTGGACATTCGCGAGGGCTCGCCGAGCTTTGGGAAATGGACGGGCCGCACGCTTTCGGAGGAGAACGGGCTGGCGCTTTGGATACCGGTCGGGTTCGCGCACGGCTTTTTGGTGCTGGAGGACGACACGCAGATCCTTTACAAGTGTACGCATTTCTACGCGCCGGGCGCTGAACGGACCATTGTGTACGACGATCCCGCTATCGGAATCGATTGGCCCTTCGAGCCGACGGAACTTAAGGATCGCGATGCCGCGGCCCCCGGCCTTCATGAGGCCGAGCGTAACTTTATCTATGCCGCGCAATAGGCAGAAGTGAATCCGTTCGAGCGATGCGTACACTGATACTCGGCTGCAAGGGACAGCTTGGGAAAGACCTTATCACTGTGTTCGGCGAGGCGGGCGAGGTGGTCGGTTTCGATCTCCCGGAAATCGACGTGAGCTCGGAGGGCGATGTTCGGAGCGCGATTGATGATTCGCAGCCCGAGTTCATTGTCAATTCGGCGGCCTACACGAATGTGGAAGGCGCTGAAGATGAAGAAGAGAGCGCCTTTCTCGCGAATGAGCAGGGAGCGCGAATTGTCGCCGAGCAGGCCGCTGCAAAGGATGTCCCCATGGTGTACATCAGCACGGATTTCGTGTTCGATGGCACAAAGACCACACCTTACGAGGCCAAGGACGAAGCGAATCCGCTGAGTGTCTACGGCCGCTCGAAGCTCGCGGGGGAAATCGCCGTGCGCGCGGCAGCGCGAAGGCATTTCATCGTGCGCACAGCCTGGCTTTACGGACCCGGTGGCAATAACTTCCCGGAAAAGATCATCGCGGCGGCACAGAAGAATCCGTCACTTAAGGTTGTGCATGACGAGGTCGGTTCACCAACACACACCTGGGACCTCGCGCTGGCGACGCGCGCGCTATCGCGGACGGAGGCCTACGGGACCTATCACGCGGTTAATGCGGGGTCATGCGCCCGCGACGAGTTTGCACGTGCGATTTTGGAGTGCGCCGGCATCGATACGCCGGTCACTGCCTGCTCATTGGATGAGTTTCCAACGAAAGCACGGCGACCGCTCTATTCCGTGTTGTCCACGGCGGATCTTGAGGGCGCGACCGGACATGTGAGTCGCGATTGGCGAGAAGCGCTCAACCACTTTATTGAACGAAGGATTTAGATGATGTTGGAGCATTGTGACGTGAAATGAAGGGCATCATTCTTTCT
>JASJYE010000474.1 GCA_030123645.1 Candidatus Hydrogenedentota bacterium
GAGATTTCCTTGAGATGCAGGTTCATGGCTTCGGTGTTGCATTTGGGCAGCACCAAGGCGGCACCAACGCCCCGGGCCGGACAGATGGCTCCGAAGATATAGGCTGAACGCGTGCGTTGATCTTTGGGGGCCGAGGGACGTGTTCCTCGTTTTGCCCAGCGCCGGGTGATTTTGTTCTTCTGGCCGATCCTAGCTTCGTCCTGCCACCAAATCTCTATGGCCGTCCCTGGGGGGAGGTCGTCCCTGATTTCCGCCACTCTGGCCGGGAAGTTTTTTTAAACGCAGACAGCGCCTCGGGGTCTTGGGCATGGTGGCGAGGCCGGGCCGTCAGCTTCCGATAGCCCATGTCCCGTAGTGTCCGGCTGAGCGTCGATTGATCCAATGAGACGTCGAATTCATCGTGAACCCAGGACACAAGATCGCACAGACGCCACCGCACCACGCCATCGAGATGGGGCGTCGGCCCTTCCTCGACCACACGGACAAGAGCCGCCCTCTGCTCGGCGTTCAGTCTCGGTGGCGTGCCCGGCGATTTCCTGTCGATAAGGCCGTCCGGGCCTTCGGCGTTGAAACGTAACACCCAGTCGCGCACCGCCTGGAGACTAACATTCGCGTGGCGGGCCGCCTGGGAGCGCGATGCGCCATCGTAGATCAGCGAAAGCGCCAAAAGCCGACGAGCCTGCTTGGCGTCATCCGTCGAGCGAGCCAGGAGGCGAAGGTCGTCGTCGTTAAAATCAGATCGAAGTGGAATGCCGTGTGCCATGGAAAACTCCTCTGTTTTCCATGTTGAATCACGTCCAGCCTAACAGAACCTTAATGAGTCAGACTTTTTGCAAGTTGGTATAAGCTGACTTTTCAAAAGTTCAGGTCTGCATGGGGAAATCGACACATGCCTGATCGCAAATGGGCGCCGAGTGGGGTCTCAAATTTAGGTATCGGGCTACTTGCAGCAACACGTGAGCATATCCACGCCATTGTCATACCAATTAGCTTTCTGTTAATGATTTTATGAGCCTGTTCCCCTTATGTTTTCAAGGGGGAGATTGTCATGTCTGGTTATCACCGTTCTTTTCCCGAAGGCACCTCGGAACGGATACGTTCACTGATGAGCGAAGCACGGAATGTCAGCGAACTGAAGCGCGCCCAGTGCATCTATTACCGCTCCGAGCATGGCCTTCCGCCGCAACAGATCGCGGACATGGTCGGCTTTGACGTCGGCACGGTACGGAACCTGCATAGCGCCTTTTTGCGGGATGGCGAGGCGGCGCTCAAGCTGTCGGGCAAGGGCGGACGTTACCACGCATACCTGACGGAAGAGGAAGAGGCATCGTGGCTTGAGGGTTTTCGTGACTCCGGGCAGACGGGCGGCATTTTGGAAGTCAGCAAGATACAGACGTCTTTCGAGGAAAGGGTTGGCCGCAAGGTGGCGAAGTCAACGGTTTATGATTTGCTTCATCGCCACGGCTGGCGGAAGATCACGCCCCGCCCCCGCCATCCGAAGTCCGATCCTGAGGCCATCGCCTCCTTTAAAAAAACTTCGGGAATATCGTAGCGGAAGCCAAGGCGGAGGCGGACGCCAGGGAGCTGCCGCTACGCGTGATGTTCCAGGACGAAGCCCGCTTCGGACGCATCAACGATCCTAAGCGATGTTGGTCGCCGCAAGGGACGCGGCCCACGGTCGGCAAACAGATCATCCGGGAATACACCTACGCCTATGGTGCCGTCAGTCCTCGCGATGGCGCCGCCGACTTCCTGATCCTGCCCGTCATGACCGCCGTCGCGATGAACCTGTTCTTGAAGGAAGTCGGCCAGCGGCACGAAGGCGAGTTCATCCTCATGATCTACGACGGCGCCCCTTGCCACAGTCCCGGCGCCCTCGACATCCCGGAAAACATGACGGTCCGGACCCTGCCGCCCTACAGCCCGGAACTCAATCCGCTCGAAAACATTTGGGACGACATGCGCGAGAAGTTCTTCCCAAACATCGTCTTCGAATCCATGGAAGCCGTCGAAAACAAAGTCTCCGAAGCATGCCTCTACTACGAAACTCACCCCGATACCGCTCGATCCATCACTGCCTTCAAATGGATTAAAGATATTCTATAGAAGACGAATTTGTATGATTGTGCTTGGCGAGATAATCGTAGATGGCCTGCTCCAACTCGGCGACGCTTT
>JASJYE010000475.1 GCA_030123645.1 Candidatus Hydrogenedentota bacterium
AGTTTGACCGAATGGCGGATGATGCTTTATTTTCAAGCTCTAGGCGGTCGGTCTCGATTGCCTGCCACAGGTTAATGATAACGCAGTTTCAACAAGTATGGTCAAGGAAAGAGGTTTTTTTGGAGCGTGATACGGCCCAAAGGCGGGCAATTCGAGGCGTTTTGAAGGCTGCCGGGCGTCCCCTGACGCCACGCGAAGTGTTGAATGAGGCCCGCGGAAATGTGCCCAACATAGGTATCGCGACGGTCTACCGAACCGTGAAGGCCCTGATCGAGGAGGGGTGGCTGTCGCCGGTGGAAATGCCGGGCCAGCCGCAGCGCTACGAGCGCGCCGGGAAGGGTCATCACCACCACTTCAATTGCAACCAGTGCGGCCGTACCTTCGAGATGGACGGGTGCCCGGGCGGGCTCGATCGCATTGTGCCCGACGGGTTCAAGATGCAGGCCCATGAGGTGTTCATCTACGGGCTGTGCGAGGAGTGCAACGTGACTTCCTAGCGCCGCCCCCACCTTGACTCCCCCCCCTCGCCCTCCGGTGACCTAAATTTCCAATTCGAGTGAATACAAGATCAGGGCATACTGTGCGGCAAGAGCGCAGTACGCTTCGGCGCGGCGCTTGAGAACGGAGGGCACCAATGAAAAAGCGTGTTGTTCTGTACGTGGCCGCACTGTCACTGGCGGTCGGGGCGCTGGCGGTAAACACTGTTAATGTCTATGGCCTTGAACGTGATTTGCAGCGAATCGCGGATGCGAAGATCGCGGAGTTCAAGGCGGAGGAACCCGAGGATTCGCTTGCTCAACTCAGGATAGGCGCCTCGGTCGTTGCAACCAAGACCTATGTCTTGTTCGGAGACGTTTCGGGCAAAGTGTCGGTCTTCCTCCAGCATAACTTTGACGACGAATCGCATATGGAAGGCTTTGAGTTTTTCTTCGTGCGTGACGATGCGGGGGAATGGACCCAGACGGACA
The DNA here is from genome assembly GCA_030123645.1 of Candidatus Hydrogenedentota bacterium. Classification (GTDB taxonomy): domain Bacteria; phylum Hydrogenedentota; class Hydrogenedentia; order Hydrogenedentales; genus JASJYE01. The sequence goes on from JASJYE010000475.1 coordinate 969, forward strand.
GCGGGATGTGCACGTCTGAAGAGTGCACCCAGGAAGGACTGCGGGTTCTCAGAGCGCTTGACGCGAAGTAGGGGCAGGAGCGAGCGCTCTTCGACTTTATCCGTTTCGATGTCCCCAATTCTCTCGTTTCCACCATCAGCTTGCTGAACCGGGTCGATCCAGTGCCCCCCAGGCATGTATCCTGCCTATGGTAATTTGTCCGAAAAGGTGATTTCGGATGAGTGCCTAGGCTGAGAACCTCGGTTTTAGAAAGATCTCATGTTCACCAGAAGCATTACGCTTTTTCGGATTATGGGGATTGAGATCAAGGTGGATTTCACCTGGATCTTCCTGGCTATCCTGATTTCCTGGTCGCTCGCGGTCCAGTTCTTTCCCATGCAGTATCCCGGGCTTTCCGCAACGATTTACTGGTTGATGGGCATCGAGGGGGCGATTGGCATTTTCATATCCATTGCACTTCACGAGCTGGGCCACTCGCTTGTCGCACGGCGCTACGGCATCCGGATCAGGGACATTACGCTTTTCATTTTCGGCGGTGTCGCGAACATGGAAGATGAGCCCAAACGGCCGCGCGACGAATTTTATATGGCTATTGCGGGTCCCATCACGAGCGGGATTCTCGCGTTGATTCTCCTCGGGATCCACACGGCCGCCCGGGCGACGGTGGGCTCGTACCCGCTATTGGAGGTGATAGGCTATGTGGCGTGGCTGAATAGCGTCCTCGCGATATTCAACATGGTGCCGGCCTTTCCGCTGGACGGAGGGCGCGTCCTTCGCGCGATCCTGTGGGACTGGAAGAAGGACCTGCGCTGGGCGACGCGTATTGCGTCGAGTATGGGCTCGGGCTTCGGCCTGTTGCTAATAGTCGTGGGAATCTTCGCGTTTATGAGTGGCAACATGATCGGCGGAGTCTGGTGGTTCATGATTGGCATGTTCGTCCGTGCCGCCTCCTCCATGTCGTACAAGCAACTGTTGTTAAGGCGCGCGCTCGAGGGCGAGCCGGTCAGCCGTTTCATGCAGACGGAGGTCATCGGGGTCCGGCCGACGCTGTCCATTCGCGATCTCGTCGAGGAATATGTCTATCAATATCATTTCAAGATCTATCCTGTTTTCGATGGGCCGCGCCTGGCGGGATGCGTGAGCACCCGCGGGATCGAGTCCGTGCCGCGGAGCGAATGGGACGGGCACACCGT
>JASJYE010000109.1 GCA_030123645.1 Candidatus Hydrogenedentota bacterium
CAAGGATTTTTTTGACAAGATTTACGGGATGGACAGGATTGTGCGTTCTGAGTCGGCGCGTCCTCCCGCTCGCGGCCAAGGCGGAACTTGGCCGTCCTGATCGCGGCCAGGGTGGAGCTTGGCCCTCCCGCATCCGGTCGGAGGCCGGTAATGGTCTTTGTTTGCCTACTTTCTTTCTTCCCAGAAGGAAAGTAGGTGCGCATGCGCGCGGCACCTATAAATACTTAGCATGGTTTGAAGGGCTTAGCGGGTGGCGGATATAATCCGCAATCCTTCCGGAGGGATCTTTACGTGATTCGCGTGGGCATAGTTGGAGCGACGGGCTACGGGGGCAGGGAATTGCTGCGTCTGTTTGGGGGCCATCCGGAGGCGAAAGTGGTCGCGGTGTCGTCGACGACGGCGGCGGGCAAGCGGCTCCAGGACGAGCTTCCGGGCTTCGGGAAGCTGCTCGATCTGACCTTCGAGACCTTCGACGCGAATGGGTTGGCGGAGGAGTGCGACGTGGTCTTTTTGGGCGTGCCGGGGACCGAATCCATGGGGCCCGGCGCGGAGCTACGTAAGGCGGGCGCCAAGGTAATCGACATGGGCCCGGATTTCCGGCTCAGAGATGCCGGCACGTTTAAGACCTACTACAAGAAGGACCACGCGCACGTGGACCTCTTGGGCGAGAGCGTCTACGGCCTTGTGCCCTGGAACCGGGAAGCGCTGAAGGGGGCGGATCTTGTAGCGGTACCCGGATGCTATCCCATCGGCGCACTGCTTCCTCTGAAACCTCTTCTCGCAACTGCAAAACCAAGCGTACCTGTCGTCATAGACGCAATCTCGGGCATCTCCGGCGCAGGCCGCTCTCTGAATCAGGGCTTTCACTTTCCTGAGATGAATGAAAATGTCTGGGCCTACAAGCTCGGCGTACACCAGCACACGCCGGAAATCGAGCAGGAACTCGGGGGCGGCGTTCAGGTCCAATTCAGTCCGCATGTGGGTCCGTACACGCGCGGGATCCTCAGCACGATCACCCTGCGGCCGAGTGAAGCGGTCGATGTGGCTGCGTGCTACGCCTGTTACGACGACGAGCCCTTTGTGCGCGTGTTGGGCGAAGGCGATTTACCCCAACTTGCGGCGGTCCGCGCGACCAATTTCTGCGATATCGGCTGGGTCATGGACGAGCGCACGGGGAACCTTCTCGTCGTCAGTGCCCTCGACAACCTCATGGGCGGCACGGCGGGCATGGCCATCCAGTGTATGAACTTAATGTTTGGCGTGGATGAGAGGGCCGGCCTCCAGACCGGAGGTATGACGGTATGAAGGCCATCGAAGGCGGCGTCTGCGCGCCGAAGGGTTTTAGGGCCTCGGGCGTGGCGGCGGGCATAAAGGAAGGCTCGACCAAGAAAGACTGCGCGCTCGTCGTGAGCGACAATCCGTGTGCCGTCGCCGGAATGTTCACGACGAACGTTATGAAATCGCCGCCGGTGTACCGCGATCAGGAGGTCTGTGAAAGAGGAAGGGCGCGGGCCGTGTTCCTGAACAGCGGCAACGCGAACGCGGCGACGGGCGTGCGGGGACACCAGGATATGGCGGCGACGGTCGACCACGTTGCCAATGCTCTGGGCGTTCCGGCCGAGGAGGTCTGTATCTGCAGCACGGGCGTTATCGGCGTGCCTCTCCCGATGGATCGCATTGCAAAGGGAATCGATGGAAGCGTGGATGCTTTGAGCGAAGAGGGCTCACTCGATGCGGCGACGGCCATTATGACCACCGACACGGAGCCGAAGTCGCACGCCGTCGAAATCGAAGTCTCCGGCGGCACGGTGCGTCTCGGAGCGATTGCCAAGGGCGCAGGAATGGTTTCGCCGAAGATGGCGACCATGATCTGCATCATCACTACCGACGCCGCTTTTGAGAGCGCCGATGACCTCCGTCCCCTGGTTGCGGACGCCGTCGAGCACTCTTTTAACCGGATTAGTATCGACAACGATATGAGTACGAGCGATACGGTACTTGTGCTGGCGAATGGGGCGTCGGGCACAGCCCCGCTCGTTCCGGAAAGCGAGGACTATGAGGCCTTCGGCGCTGCGCTTAAAGAACTCAGCCGGCACATGGCGAAATGGCTTGTGCGCGACGGCGAAGGCGCGACGAAGTTTGTGGAAATCTCCGTGTCGGGCACGGCGACGGACGACGAGGCCAAGACCATCGCGCGGGCGATAGGAAACTCGCAGCTCTGCAAGATCGCCTTCTTCGGGGAAGACCCCAATTGGGGGCGCTTCGCGTGCGCGGTGGGTTACGCAGGCGTCGACTTCGACCCGGGCGCGCTCGACATCTACCTGGATGGCATGAAGATCTGCGACGGCGGGCTCGCGGCGGACTATGAAGAATCGGACGCGGTGGCGATCATGAAGCAGTCCGAGTATCAGCTGCGTGTGTCCGTCGGGTCGGGGCCCGGCGAAGCGACCTTCTGGACCTCAGACCTGAGCCACAACTATGTTAGCATTAACGCCGACTACCGGACCTAGGGGCTTCGTTGCGTAAACTGACTGTGGAGGCCATGAAAGAATTCATCCAGAAAGCATCGGTTCTCGTCGAGGCGCTGCCGTATATCCGGGAGTTTGCGGGAAAGACCATCGTCATCAAGTATGGCGGCAGCGTGATGGAGGACCCGGCTATCCGCCGGCTCGCCGCGGAAGACGTGGTGCTGATGAAGTACGTCGGCATGAACCCGGTGCTGGTCCACGGGGGCGGTCCGCACATCACCAAGATGCTGGACCGCCTCAGCATCGAGTCGAAATTTCATGGGGGCCTGCGCATAACGGACAGGGCAACTGCGGAGGTCGTCGAGATGGTGCTTGCGGGCACGGTAAACAAGGATATCGTGACGCTCATCAACCAGGCGGGCGGCAATGCGGTGGGCCTGTCTGGAAAGGACGGGAACCTTCTGCACGCAAAGAAGATTGAATTGGAGGACGGGGTCGATCTTGGAAACGTGGGGGAGATCGATTCGGTGCATTTCAAGATTATCAATGTCCTGTGCGAGGCGGACATGATTCCGGTCATCGCGCCGGTGGCGACTGACGCGAAAGGGCGCACATGGAACGTGAACGCGGATACGGCGGCCGGCGAAATCGCGGCCTCGTTAAGGGCGGAAAAACTGATATTCTTGACGGATACGCCCGGACTCCTGCGGGAAATGGGCGATGAAAGTACGCTGATCCGGCAGGTGTGCTTTAAGGAAGTGGAAGAATTGACAAAGCGAGGGGTTATTGCAGGGGGAATGATCCCGAAAATCAACGCCTGCCACAAGGCACTTGATTACGGTGTGCAAAAGACTCATATTATCGATGGACGTGTGCCTCATGCATTGCTGGTGGAGATATTCACGCAAGCGGGGCTTGGAACGCTGGTCACACATTGACCGTGAGTAAAGGGGGAGCCGGTGCCACAGCAAGCTATAAGTGCCTACGAAGTTATTTTCCGCGGCGGCATCGTCATGTGGCCGATCATGATTTGCTCCGTGGTCGCCCTCGCGATCGCCATCGAGCGTTTTTTCACGCTGCGGCGCGCCACCATCGACACCCGCGAACTGATGGACACGATGCGTACCGTGCTGCACCAGAACCGTACGCAGGAGGCGATCGAGATCTGCGAGGAGACCGATGTCCCGGTGGCGCGGATTATGAAGGCGGGGATTCTGAAGAACACACGGTCGAAAGAGGACATTCGGGAAGCGATCGAAGACGCGGGCCAACTGGAAATCCCGCGGCTGGAGCGGTATCTGCCGGCGCTGGCGACGGTGGCTCACATCGCCCCGCTGCTGGGATTGCTGGGGACGGTAGCGGGGATGATCAAGGCCTTTGCGCAGATTCAAAATAAGCAGGGCCTGGTCAATCCGAGCGACCTGGCCGAGGGCATCAGCAACGCGCTCGTGACGACGGCCGCTGGTCTGACGGTGGCCATCCCGACTCTGGTCGTTTACAACTACTACGTAACGCGCGTGGAAAACATGGTTTTGGAGATGGAGATCAGTTCTTCTGAGCTGGTTGAACTTCTGACGAAAGACCGCAACCAGTTAGAGGTCTAGTAGAGCCCTAACCGCATGAAATTCAGAAACGATAAGAAACGAAAGATCAACCCAAATGTCGACTTGACGCCTCTGATCGATGTCGTATTTCAGCTCCTCATCTTTTTCATGCTGTCGTCGACTTTTGTCGTACAGAGTACGATACAGATCGAGATGCCCGAGGCGGAGGGCGCCGCTCAACTCGAACAAAAGGACCTGTCCGTCACGCTTGCCTACGGCACCGGCGGGCCCGAGGGGAAGGGCAAGATCTACGTGAACAGCAAGGAAGTTCCGAGCATGGAGGAGCTTACGCGAATCCTCACCGAACGAGTTTCGGAGCGGCCGGGCCTTATGCTCCTTGTGCGCACGGACGCACGCACGGACACAGGCCGGCTCCTCGAAGTTCTCGGAATCGCTAGCAGCGTAGGGATCCAAAAGTTTGGCCTTGGCGCCCAGCCCCCTGACGATGTGCAATGAAAACTGCCCAAACAGGCGAGCGCGTGCTGGTATCGATGCTGGCACTTTCGCTCCTGTTTCATCTGTCGGCGGTCACACTGTTTCGAATCGTCATCTACTTTCCGCGTTACGACATTGAATATTTCGACGTCGTGATCGTCGATGCGGGCGTGCCCATGCGGCCACTTGCCATCCCGCAAGAGCGGCTGGTTCTTGGCATACCCGGCGGCGGCCTCGATAAGCTTGAAGCGGAGCGTGAGCCCCTGGAGATCGACGACACGTGGAGCCGCCTGCCCGACATCCAACTGCCGACTGTGAGATTTGAGGAGCTTGGACGTCTTCGTCTTCGCCGCCAAGGGCTGGAAACCCGATCGCGGTACAAGGAATTGTTTGAGGACACGCCGGACGATGCATGGTCGCGCTTCGGCCGAAGACTGACGTCGGTCAGCGAATCGTTAACACGATTCACGCAGGGTTCCGCAGCGGAGCCTACCCGGAGGCCCGTCCCCGTGAGCCGGCCCGCGCCCGGCTTCGAAGCGTATTTGGAGTGGCTCTCCGAACCACGCGATCGCCAAGCGCTCTGGGTCCATCCCATCGATGCCCTTTGGGGACTGGATCCTGCGGAGTTTGGGGAACCGATCATACTTGTCTTTCGAGTGGACAGGGCGGGTAAGGTACTCGATGTCCTCGACCCTGTCGAGGACGTGGATAGCATTCTGCAGGCGAGCGTGGAGGCGTTGAAGCGCTATCGTTTTGAGCCGCTACTGGGCGAGGGGCCTTCGATACAGCACGGCACACTCATCATCAGGGCGAACGGAGAGAGGAGATGATCGAGATAAGCCTCACGCAGGCACTAGCGGTCTACAGCGCCGTGCTCGGTCTAACTATAGGCGTAATATGGCTTTATACGGAGTTGTCGATCCGGCGGCCGCAGCGTCTTCTGGGCAAGCAATTCCTGTGGCGATGCTCTTTTTGCGGCTGCACCTATCTGGACGAGGGGGCACAGCGAATCTCCACATGCCCACGATGCGAGAGCTTCAACGCTGTGGAAGAGGCGGCGAGCAGGGCGAATGTGGCTCAAGTTGAAGCGCCACATGAGGCGGCCGAAGCAGCCGCAGGCCGCAATACCTCCCGGCGGAAGCGGCATCACCAGAGACGCCGGGGCCCGCGGCGCCGCCGATGACACGGTTTTTACAGGAGGGACGACCCAGGCACTATGGAAACCATTCGGAAGCGTCGCCGGTCCAACATGAGGAAAGCCCTATGCGCAAACTCACTTCGATAAAGGCCTTTGGACACCAGATAGGACGCAACGAGGGCAACTGCTTCATCTGGGGCTGTGCAACCCTGGTCCTGGTGTTCATTCTGGGAAGTATCGTCGTCTTTCTTACGGTCCGCTACGGTATTCAGCAACTTCGTGAGAAGTATACCGACGATGCGCCCATGGAGCTGCCCGTTGTCGAAATGCCGCAAGAAGATCTCGACGCGCTTATCGAGCGTGTGGACACGTTTTCGCAAGGGCTACGTGACGATGAGCCTGTGGAGCGGCTAGTGCTGACGCAGGATGAGTTGAATGCCTTGTTCCAGCATCACCCGGAGTTGACGGACTTGGCAGGCCGCGTCTATTTCACCATCGATGAAGACGATATCTTGAACGGACAGGTGAGCGTGCCACTCGGAGGCTTTCCGGGTTTTGGGGGGCGTTACTTTAACGGGTCGGCGACCTTCGATGTGGCTATCGAACAGGGCAGGTTCACCGTTTTCGTCGATTCAGCCACGCTGAAAGGCGAGCCGGTACCGGATGATTTTATGGAGGGGATACGGAACCAGAACCTGGCAAAGGGCATGCAGTCCGACGATGAGACAAGGGAATTGATCGAGAAGGTGGAGAAACTGGAAGTCAAGGACGGCCTAATCACGATCACCCCGGTGAAGCTCAAGGAGGCGGCCGCCGAGGGCTCAGAAGCCGAGGTGACCGCGGAAGGGCCGGCTCAGTAGGCCGGACGCGGGTCAGGAAAATATCCGTTTGAGCCTATTCCAAAATCCGGAGACGGGGGCGTAGACCTGCGAGGCGCCCGCCTGCAGGTTTTTCTTCGGGGGCGCGCCGGTGACCCGAACCAAGGCCACGGATACGTTGTCTGTGCCGCCCGCTTCCAAGGCCTTGCCGACGAGCAACCGGGCGCCCGTCTGGAGCGACTCGAGCTGTAGGGCCTCGGCAATTTCCGCGTCTTCCACCATATTGCTCAAACCGTCCGAGCAGATGAGAAGCGTATCGTCCTTCTGAAGACGCAGAGAGAAGAGATCGACGTCGACGTCCTCTTTGATGCCGACCGCCCGCGTAATTAAGTTCCTGAGCGAATGGTTTCGCGCTTCTTCCTGGGTGATAATGCCGCCGCGCACCTGCTCGGCGACAAGGGAGTGGTCTTCTGTAATCTGAAGAAGTGCGGCTTTGGGCCGTTGCAGGTATACGCGGCTGTCGCCGACCTGGCCGATGTATGCGCAGTCGCCGATGATCAAGAGGGTCGAGAGGGTCGTCCCCATACCGTTTAGCTCGGCGTGCTGCTCAGCCTCGGCAAAGACGCGCCCGTTCGCGTTTTCGATACTCTCCTGCACATGATCCGGTATGTTCGTCTCGGCCCCGTTGTAAAACTCCTCCAAAAAGATCGATAACGCGAGATGGCTTGCGTGCTCGCCGGCGCTGGCCCCGCCCATTCCGTCGGCAATGGCGAAGAGATATCCGCGGCACTCGAGTCGACCCTCGTCCGTAGGTGCGCAAAGGACGCAAGCGTCCTCGTTGCGCTCGCGCTTCTTCCCGACGTCGGAGACTAGGTGTGCGCTGAGATATGCGTTTGTCCAGTC
>JASJYE010000110.1 GCA_030123645.1 Candidatus Hydrogenedentota bacterium
AAGCGCAGCTTGGGGGTGCCTTGGTTGTACCTCAGCTACTACCACACCCCCAAACAAGTTTGGCGGTGGCACCCGCGACAAGGTCAGAGTGGACACCGCCTTATTTGAGATTCTCTGGGAGACCACATGCCCCCAAAGCTTCGCTTGAAGGTGGTACCCAGCACCCTTCGCACTTCGTGCACCGACAGGTCCTTCGCCGATCAGCCTATCCGACCACACGACACCTCTTGAGTGGCGCGGCCGGCGCCCTCTCCGCGCTTGCCGCTAGGACCGTCTCGCGCCGACTTTTGAGAGCTTGTCGATGTTGAGCCAGCCGGAGTCGCCGTCGGTGTAGGTCTCTTTTTTCCAGATGGGGAGGCGGGACTTGATTTCTTCGATGATGTATCGGCAGGCGTCGAAGGCGGCGGCGCGATGCCCGGCGCTCACGCCGATCCACACGGCCATGTCGCCGACTTCGAGATGCCCGACGCGGTGGACGCATTCGGCGCGGAGGACGTCGAACTTTTCCAGGGCCTCGTCGAGGACTTTCTGGCCTTCTTTCGAGGCGACGGCCGCATAGCCCTCGTATTCGAGTTGGCGCACGTCGCGCCCCTCGTTCTCGTTGCGCACCCAGCCCTCGAAGGTCACGCATCCTCCCGCGGAGGCGGCTTCCAAGCTCTTCCGCAGCGCCGCGCCGTCGATTGTGTCGGGGCTTAATGAAAACACGGTATCCCTCAGGCCGTTGGTCTTCCCGCTCTACCCGCCGGCGACCGGCGGAATAAAGACGATCGTGTCGCCTTCTTTGACCTCTTGCGACCAGTCCGTGAATTCCTCGTTCACGACCAGCTTTAGCGCGGTGCGGTCGAGCGTGAAGCCGTGGCGCTCGCGCAACTCGTCGAACAACTCTTCGGCGGTGGCGGCCGATGTGCGGATCTCCTCCTCGGCGACGCCCGCTTCCTCACGCAGGCTGGCGAAATACTCGATCCGCACCTTGCACGATTCCTTGCTCATGACAGCCCCGCCCGCTCCGCGGCCAAGCGCGCGCGCACCTCTTCGAGATCCTCAGGGGTGTTGACGTTGGTCAACATTCGGTCCTCGGGCGGGCACACCATGCGCACATCGGCGTCTGTGAGCACGTCGCGCAGGCTGTATCGGCCCGCGGCCAGGCGCTCCTTCAGCAACAGCGCGCTCCGCGGCTCATAAATCGCACAGAGCGGCTCGAAAAAACCGTCCGATGCCATAAATGCCGTGGCCATCCGATCGGGCTCGCGCCCGTCGAGCAGTTCGCGGACCGCCAGCTCGTTGATATACGGAAGGTCGCACGCGAGCACAAACCAGGCCGCACCAGGCTCCTGGTCCATCGCAGAAAGCACCCCGCTCATGGGACCGATCTCACCGTAGGCGTCCTCGACCCGCGGGAGCGCCTCGAAGACATCGGGCCGGGGCGGTCCCTTGCGGACGGATGCGCAGACGCGCTCAAGAACTGCGCCGAGCAATTCGGAGCAATAGATCCCCTGCGGCTTGCCATGGAAATCAAGCGCGGACTTGTCCATCCCCATGCGCGTGTTTAGGCCGCCGGCCATGACGAGGCCGTAGACGGGCGGCGCCGCACTATTTTGGTGCGTGATAGTCACTTTTTCCACCCCTCTTCTCGATCAGCCGCGTCTCGCGGATCACGATGTCGTGGGAGATACCCTTGCACATGTCGTAGACGGTCAGCGCCGCGACCATCGCGCCGGTCAACGCCTCCATCTCGACGCCGGTCTTGTGTGTGACCACGGCGTGGCAATCGATCTGGATTTCGCCGTTGTCCTCGAGTTGGATATAGATTTTGCAGTCTTCCAATCCTATGGGATGGCAGAGGGGAATCAAGTCGCTCGTTTTTTTCGCGGCCATGACCCCTGCGAGGATCGCGGTCTGAAATACCGGACCTTTCTTGCTTCGAAGGTCGCCATCGGCGAACAGCGCCGCGACTTGCTCCGGCACGGAGACCATCGCCCGCGCATGGGCGGAGCGCTTTGTCGGCGTTTTGCCGCTGACGTCGACCATGGCCGGCTGATTGTCGGAATTTACGTGCGAAAGCATTCAGCCTCCGATCTCATACATCTCAACTTTGCGCTGGTGACGTTCATGTTCCGGCATCGCGGCGCGAAGCTCCGAATAGCGATCGTCGCGGGCGCCCCAAACGGAGGCGAGCCGATCCAATAGGGCCTCGTCGGATTCGCCCGCGCGCAGGGCTGCCTTCATGTCGGTGCCCGCGCTTGCGAAGAGGCAGGTGTAGAGCTTTCCGTCGGCGGAAAGGCGCGCGCGCGTGCATCCGCCGCAAAATGATTCGGTGACGGAGGAAATGAAGCCGATCTCGCCGGAACCGTCTTCGTAGACATAGCGGGCTGCGACTTCGCCCTTATAATTCCGCTCGACGGGACGCAGGGGGTATTTCGCGTGGATTCGTTCCATCAAGATCTTTGATGGAAGCACCTCAGCAAGATCCCAGTGGTTGCGGTTGCCGGCGTCCATGTACTCGATGAAGCGAACAATGCAGCCGGTCCCGCGGAAGTGCTCCGCCAGGGCGACTGCCCCTTCGTCGTTCACGCCTTTCTGTATGACCGCGTTTATTTTGATGGTGCTGAAACCCGCCGCGTGTGCGGCATCGATCCCTTTGAGCACGTGTGCGACCCGTACGCCGCGGCCGTTCATACGGCCGAACACGTCGTCGTCAAGTGAATCGAGACTGACCGTCAGGCGATCCAATCCGGCATCATGGAGCGCAGGGGCTTGACTGCGCAGTAACAGGCCGTTGGTCGTGAGCGCGAGATCGTCAGCGCCCTCGATATTGGCCAGACGGGCGATCAAGTCGGGCAGTCCTTTGCGCAAGAGGGGTTCACCGCCGGTAATGCGGATTTTTTTCGCGCCCAGGCTCGTAATCAGCGTTGCCAGACGCACGATCTCGTCGAAGGCAAGAAGCTCGTCCTCAGGAAGAAATTCATAGCCTTCACCGAATTTCTCCCGGGGCATGCAATAGGTGCAGCGGAGATTGCAGTTGTCGATCACGGATATTCGCAGGTCGCGAAGCGCGCGGCCCAGCGTATCGCGCAATTCGGTCTTGATTATGGCCGGTTCGGAGAGCCCCATTCTTCTTTCTATCGTCTTTCGGTTGGCTACGCCGCCGCGCAGGTTTCGATAATCATAGCGCCCAGTATTATACACAACGCTCGCGCTCGGGGCACAGACCGGCGTCGTGTGCTGAACCCAGACACTCATCTCCGCCCAAACATTCCCATCAAGGGTGAGAAATGTTAGGAAGCTGATACGCAACCACGGCCATGGGGTGTTTCGGGCGGCTTGGGCGAAGCCCTCGGGTACAGGCTGGGATTTTAAGTGCACCCCCAAACGAGTTTGGCGGCGGCACCCACCGTGGAACACTGCGATTGATTCCCCTTCTGGTATACTGCCTGTCCTCAATTGTCAGTCGCCGGAAAGGGGAGGTTTTTTCAAGATGACCGCCGAAATCGCTATGCCGCTCCTTATGCGCTGGCTACATGTCGGCACGGCGATCGTCGTCGTAGGGGGCTTAGTTTTTTACCGTCTCGTATTCGTCCCCATCGCCGACAAGGTCCTAAGCGATGAGGAGCGCGAGAAGCTCCGCGAGCCCCTGATGCGGCGCTGGAAGATGTTCATACATCCGTCGATTATCCTCTTTCTTATCAGCGGTTTTTACAATTACATCTATGTCACGAGCGCACAGCATGAGGGCCAGGGGCTGTATCACGCCTTGTTCGGGTTGAAGTTCCTGCTGGCGCTGGGGGTCTTCGCGCTGGCGATCATTATGACTTCGACCATGACATGGTCGGAGAAATTCCGCAAGAATCAAGCACTGTGGGCCGTGCTGATTCTTCTCGCGTCGGCGGTCGTGCTGATCGGGGGGTACATGAAGGTCATGCCGGCGGGATCGAATCACGCGAGTCAGATCGACAGCGGGGCGGGCGCAGTCTCCGAGGAAGCCGGCGATTTATGACGCCGCGGTTGTGGTCTCGCTTAGATCCGCGGACTTGACCGGCTCGGAAACTTCCTCGTCGAAGACGGGCGCAGCCTGCGGCTTTTGATCGCGGGCCCAGAGGAGGAAGCGGTACACGCGCTCGAAAACCTCCTTCGAGCGCGGCCCGTTGACGATCCCGTGGTTTTCGCGCTCGAAAACCGTCAGCTCTTTAAGAGGCGTCCCCACTTGCGAAAAGATGTCGAGGCCGCTGCTCGGATCGACGATGGGGTCTTTCGAGCCTTGCATGACGAGCGTCGGTACCACGATTTGCTCGAGGACGTTCTCCATCGCTTCCATGGCGCGGTTTAACTCGCGCACGCCCGTGAGAGGGTTCCGCTTGTAGTTGATATGCTCGTTCTCCGGCGCGTTCTCCAGGTATTCCCAGCCCGTTTCGCTGCCGCGGATCCGCCGTACGAGGCTGTTGAAACTGACAACGGAAGGGACGAGCCGGGCGGCGAACTGGCGGAGCTTGAGCGGCGCGTTGATCGAAAATACCGATTGGATCTTCTCGCCCTTCAAGCCTGCGCCCATGAGCGCGAGACACCCTCCGGTCGAAAATCCGCCGAGGATGATGTTGTCCGTGAAACTCTTGATGACGACGTAGCCGCAGTTGACGGACTCGTACCAGTCCGCCCACTGCGTCTGCGCCAGGTCTTCGGGGGAGGTGCCGTGCCCCTTGAGGCGCACGCCGTAGACAACGTAGCCGCGCTCATAGAGAAACTCCCCGAGCGCGCGTACCTCCTCCGGCGCGGCCAGGTACCCGTGGACCAATACGACGCCGGCATTATATCTCTCGGGCACGAGCAGGAAGGGCCGGCCGATGTCCATGGGGTGGCTCTCAGACATCCGGTACTTCTCGTAATCGTGCTCAAAGGCGTCTTGGTCCTCCTGCAAAAAGATGTCCCGCACACGCTTCGACAGTTCCTGACGCGGCATTACCGCGACCTCTTTGACGAGATCGACGAATCCCTCAAGCGGCTCGACCTCGTTGGCGATGACATACGTCGTCTCCATGGTGCGGATGTTATGGAAATCCTCCTTGCCTTGCGTTACGCCGGGCACCCTGCGGTAGAGTCTGCCGTCCCTTCGGATGACTTTCTCCCGGAGGCACAGCTCCATGAAGTCGTGAAACTTGGGGCTGGGATCCTCGAAAATGATGTTCCGGTAAGTCTTGCGCAGTAGCCCGTGCAGGCTGTGCTTGCCCGCCTTGACAAGCTCATGCACGCACAGGAAAATCCGGTTGCGGTAGCGGCGCTCGGTAAAGAGCTTGGTGCCCTGATAGCGCACGATGGTCGCGAATATGTGGTCGTAATTCACCCGGGTAAGGCGGTAAATACTTTCCATGTACCGCTTCATCAACTGGCTGCTCGCCTCGTTGAACAGCGACTTCGGGTCACGCTCCAATTTCTGGAGGTCGTCGCCGCATGCCATGAGTTCGGCGTGCACGGGGCGGTAGAGGTAAGGGTGTATGTCGATGGGTTCGCCAAGCGTAATGTCGATATCCGTATCCGACGAGAGCAGTGTGCCCTCGACCGACAGCTCGTCGAGCGCCCGTTCGCTCAAGTCCTTCGCCAAGGCGGATGCCATCCGCAAGATGATATTGTCGCGTGCGCGGATAGGAAAGTATGTGATGTTTATGGGGATGATCACGGTGCGCTTGCTCACGACGGCATCGAGCGTGTCAAGATCGAACATGGCCATGGCCTCTTCCATGCCTTCTTGATCCGGGCTGTTATAGATGCACTCGAGCTTGTGCCGGTAGAACGCTGCACGGAGGGCCAAGTGTGCGGCGCCCCGATGCGGCGGCCGCCGCCCGCCTCGGTTGAACACGCTGAACACGCCGGCAGGGTCAACGACCTTCTTGTCTTTGATCATCTGCCCCTCGGGGAAGATGATCCAAGGATGGTCTCCCTTCAGCAGCGATCTTACGATCACCTTGTCACGATCCGGATCCTCCGTGGATACCGTCCCGACCTGGCGAAGGTAGGAGCCGATCCGGCCCACGAAAAGCTCGCTCGCGCCGAGGGACCAGACCTCGCGGCCCGTGTGTTTGTTCAGCTCAAAGGGGAGAAGCACGGTCTCCAGACGCGTGAAGTGATTGACGGTGAAGATGATCGACATGTCGTCTTCGATGACTTCATGGTTGTGCACGCGCACGTCTGCCTTGATCAGAATCGACGCGAGGCGGAGCGCCATTTTTGTGGATGTAAATGCGAACGAGAACATGCCCGTCCCTCAGCTTTAAGTTTCAGTACGTTTCCGAATTCTCTGGCCTCGGAATCAGGCCGCGTTGGAATCGGCTTCCTTCATCTTATTAATTATACATGAGCAATTGACAGTGTCAGAAAAAATCAAGAATTATGTGAATATTGCGGGCGCCGCTAAGAGATATCTAAGAGCGACTATTCTAGCGCGTTGCTTTTAGGCAGATCCACGATTTAAGCGATATACGAAGGCAAGAACCTCGGCCACGGCGTGGTATAGGGCCTCGGGGACTTCGCGATCCACATCGAGCTTCGATAAGACCTCGACGAGATCGGGGTCTTCGTAAATTTCGACGCCATGCTCCTTGGCGATCGCGATAATCCGCTCGGCGAGGTAGCCGGCGCCTTTGGCAGCGACGCGCGGCGCCTGTTCGGAGTCTTGAGCGTAACTCAGTGCGACGGCCTTGGGCCGTGGAGCCTTCTCTTTCTCCATGTATCTTGCCACCCCCTGTGCGTTATGCGGAAATGTCCAAGCCAGAGACGCCGCGGAACAAGTCCGCCACAGCAGCGAGCCGGTCGCCTTCCCAAGCTGCCGATTCGACAACGGCGCCCGGGTAGCCCGCCTCGGCAAGCGCATTCGCAAGCTCCTCCGAATGCTCCTCGATCATCGCTGCCGCGTTGGGGTCGACCGTTTCAATCCGGCATGTACACGTCTTCTGCGTCGTGCGCAGTGTAATCCACATATCTCCCAGGCGCGACAGGCTGAGATCGAACACGACAAGCGACGTGCCGGGCGAGCCACCCTGCTTTGTATTGTTTTCTTCACCGAAGAAGTGCACCTGCGCGCGCTCGAAACCGCTCTGTGGATGCAACGGTAGCTCGATGAGTTGGTACGGTATCTCCGAAGCGCTCATGCGTTGCACGTCGCCGCCGCGCAGTTGCTCGAGAAGGCCGTCGACCGCGGTCTCGAAAGCGCCGAGACGGCCGGTGCCTTTCAAGAAGGCAGAAAGCTTTTGGTTCGCGCGTAACTGGGTGAGCTGGACATACAGACTCTCTCGCAGCGCGGCCTGAACATCCGAATCGCTGCCTGACAACACGAGTTGTGCCAGC
>JASJYE010000111.1 GCA_030123645.1 Candidatus Hydrogenedentota bacterium
GCGTTGATGTTGACTTTGCTGGCTTCGTCGGTGATGAGGATGGCGACGCGGCCGACGATTTCGGTGACGGTTTCGCCGGAGCTGAAAACGGAAATGCCCATGCCGGGGAAGGTGAGGTATTGCGACGCGATCTGGTGGTAGCCGAAGGCGGGGTTGTCGTCGTCGAGGGCGAAGGGGCCGGCGGCGGGCCTGACGACGAAGGTCTCCACGCCGTTGACCTTAAGGTCGAAGTTGTTGTCCAGCGCATCGACAGCGTCGAGAATGTCGGTGGGGATGTCTATGGGATCGAGTCCGAGCTCTTCGCGCCGGTCAGCCCAGATGGCCAAGGTGTTGATTCTGGACAGGTCGATCAGGTCGTTGACATCGCCGTCGACGAGATCAAAGATTCGAGTGGTCAGGAAGAGGCGCTGTTCGTCGGGTTCGTCGACTGCACCGTCGCGATCGTTGTCGAGGCCGTCGGCGGTGCCGTCGTAGAGAAACACGGCCGTTTCGCCCCTTTCGTCGATGCCGTCAAATCCGTCATCAACAAATCCGTCGAGATTGTTGTCGATACCGTCTGAGTTGATGATCGGGCCGTTATTTAGATTGTTGTCGATGCCGTCGGCGTCGAAGATGAGGTCGCCGCCGATGGGGAGCCACATGGAGTCGTTCAGGCCGTCGCCGTCGTTGTCGACGTCGGTCCAGAAGTGGATCTGCTCGTCGGGCAGGAGGTCGTTTTCTTCATTAATCGGATCGATGTCATTGTCGGGCTCCCGCAACACCAATTCGACGATTGCGTCTGAATAGGTTGGATAGACGGCGTCGATCAGCGTACCGAAAGCGAGGGCGAGGAAGGAGTCTGCGAGATCGCTGGAGACTACGAAAGGACCAGCGATAAGGTCCTGCTCGAACACACCGGTGTTCGGGTTGATCAAGATTCGTGGGATGTAGATGTTGTCGCCGAAATAGTTGGCGTCCGAGCGGTCCATGGTGAACCCGCCGGCGACGAGGCCGTCGATGGTCGGAATCTCGGGGATGCCGGGGACGCCTCTAAGGGTCTCGGGATCGCGGTTGATGGCGGGGTTGTTGAACAGGGGGACCTGCTGGAGGTCGCCGCTCTCGTTTTCGATTGGGGCCCAGAGCCAGGGTTTGCCGACGGCCCAGGCGCCGTTGAAGTAGGTGCGCCAGGCGTGGTCGAGCGAGGTGTAGCTGGGGTGGGCGGCGAGGTCGTGGTTGAGGAAGGCGATCGCGATGGCGAATGCGCCGTCGGTCAGGAGCTCCGCGCGGATGCTGTTGGCCGTGTTGGTGGCGGTCTGCATTTCTTGGCGGGTGGACTGCCAGAAGGTGAGGGAGATGATGATGAGGACGGAGAGCACACCGATGGCGAGGATGAGCGCGGCGCCGCGTTCGGCTGGGACCGCTCTATGTGCGCGTGCTTCGATGGCTGCTGCTCTCCCACCCCAAGGGTCGTTTGTGCTACGAATTCGGTTGGTCATGGCGATGGCGCGACGGGCGTCTGGAAGGTCCTCCTGTAGCCCGTGGGCAGGTCGATCCGCATCGTGAACCTCCGGTTAAAGTCCGGCGCGCCCACATAGGGGCTCTCGAAAAACAACGTGAATTTCGCCGTTATCTCGGTCGGCACACGCGCATCCAGCGGCGAGCCGAGATTGATTCCGTTCGCCTCGTCAGGCTCGTCAATAATAAGGTCTCCGTCGTTATCCCGCTCATCGTTGAGAATCTGGCCCTCTCTGAACTGCATGTACTCGATGTTCCGCCTATCGTTCCAGAAGGCTAACTCAATCGGGGCTATTCCCATGCGCTCGTATGCCGTTCCTGCGTCGATGACACCCGTGCCGAACTCCCGGTAGGTGAAGAAAATGGACTGTGGGACCACTCCATCGATAAGTTGCAAGAATCCGGCAAACTGATTTTCATCGAATACGGCGACGTGATCTGGATCGATTAGCGGGACGGAATCGACGAGAGGTAGGCCGGTAAAGTAATGGACATTGAGAATGTTCTCAGCCACGACGAAGTCCTCGGGATCCTGGCCGTCGGGCAGTCCATCGTGATCAAGATCCAATAGGGACCAAATGTTTGGAAGTCCCTCTTCGCCGGATAACATCCGAATCCAAAGTTCCCGCTTCATCGCCTTCTCGATTTCCTGGAGACAGGTGATATCGCCCAGGTCGCAGGTGCTCCCTGAATCGGCCAAAGACACCGCACTGCCAGGGAATGAGCCCGGATCGGCGGGATCTCCTATGAGATCCCGCAGCGTAGTCATCCCCGAGGGTGGGTCAACCAAATTCCATTGTGGGTCGCCGCTAATGTTATCCCAATCCACCTGAAACGATTCGAGGTCTTCTGCGCCGGTTTCGATCAAGCGAAGGAGTGCGAAGGTGTCCCTTCGGGTGTCGGCCTCATCGTCGAAGGGCACGGCCTCGAGGATGTCCGCCTCCGCGCTCTGGTGTATGACGTAGGTGACGCGCGCGAGGTTGGGGGTGGAGGATTCGTCGGCGGTGATCATGCCGATGAAGGTGAAGCCGATGGGGGTGCCGTAGAAGTTGAAGACGTCGCCGTGGTCGCGCGAGGTGAAGGAGCGGCTGAGGTCGCGTTCAAGGATGTCCATGGCGCCGCGGGCGATTTCGAAGGCGTCCTGGCTTTGGAAGCCCTGTTTGGAAATGCGAATGGCGGCGCTAAACAGGAACATCACGCTACTCATGACGGTGATGAAGATGGTCATGGCGACGAGGAGCTCGACGAGGGTGAAGCCGCCGCGCGCGCGGTTTCGCCGCGGCGGCCGCCGCCGGATCGTATCGGGTGTGTCTCCCATGCGCGGCATCGGTCAGCGCCTTGTCACGAAGGTGGTGAAGTTTTCGCTGCGGCCGTCGCTGAAGCTGACGGTGAAGGTCACGCGCTGCAGGTAGACCTCGGCCGCGCCGCTGAGCTTCTCGACGGTCGTGGAAAATTTGTAGATGGAGTTGGCGTTGTCGAGCCGGATCAGATCGAGCGGGATCTGGCCGCGGAAGAGCGCCTCGGCGGAGGAGGCGCGGATCTGGCCGAGGACGGAGTGGGCCGTCTGCGAGGTGATGGTGCGTTCGGCCGCGCGGCGGGCGTTGATGAGGCTCATGGGGAAAAGCTGCATGACGCCGATGATGCCGATGGCCAGTATCCCGAGGGCGATGAGGACCTCGAGGAGCGTGAAGCCGCCGCCGCGTGTCAGCCCGCGCGGATTCATGACACCACCTTCACGCGGCCCGTCGCCACGTAAAGAAGAATCTCGACGTCGATGTCGATGGGAGTGTCGAATATCTGCGAACCAAATTCCTCGGAAACCAGACGGTCGGGGTCGTGCACGACATTGATAGACATGGGTTTACATGGAAACCCTCCCAACTCGGAGAAGAGGATCGGAATCGAGCGTACATTATTAGATTCCATGAGGCGGACATCGCCGATATCGACGAAGAACCTGTCCGAGGGATCCGCGCTCGGCAGAATGCCGACACGGAATCTTAACCGTTGCTGGGGAACGTCGGCCAATAGCGCGCCCTCGGGCGAGAAACGGTGCGCGGGGAAAGCATTCGGGTCTGAACTGAGCGCATATGAGAGGATAAACGGATTTTCTTTGTTGATATCATCATTGCTAAACCACGTGCGCGGCGATAGAAACTGGCCGTCAATGGGATCAAAGATAATGACATCCGTCAATCCGGTAGCCGAATAGTTGTCAAATTCGAAGAAGTCTGGGAGGATGCAGGTGCCATTGGGCATTCGTTTGAAATTGCTGTTTCCCTCGTGTACCTGTACGTAAAGCCGGGTGTTCACAGAGACATTCGTCAATACACCTGTCTGAAGAAGCTCCAGTATTTCTTTTCGCTTGAGCCGCCGCACAACGGTCATAGAGTCGACCACGGGTAGGACCACGGGTTGTCCGTTGCAGTCCTCTAAGAAGCTAAAGCTGTCGTCATCGACGATCCGGATGCCGTAGGCGACGGCGGTTTCGACGTTGTGGGTGGTGGCGTAGATTTTGGCGGCGCGGAGTATTGTGAAGACTTCGCGCGCGGCGAGGTCGGCCTTGCTGGACGTGAAGAGGCCGGTGCGCGCGAGGATGGGGATGGAGACGGAGGTGATGATGGCGATGATGCCGACCACCACGAGCAGCTCGACCAGGGTGAGGCCCGATTCGCCTTTGCGCCGTCGATCCATTTGCAAATACCTCACAGGATCCACGCCCTATCGCGGCGCGTCTTCCCAGCCGGACGCGTTGTCCCAGTTGTTCGGGTCGTCCCCGCCGCCGAAGAATTCGGGTAGCTGCGGGTCCATCCGCAAGAGATGCGCATCCATCTCGAGATTCGCGCCCTTGGACCAGATATAGACCGGTAGGTCCTTGGGCGCCGGATGCCCATAAGCCGGTAGACCTTGATAGGCTCCTCTTATCACGCCATCATCGGCCGCCGGTTGGCCGGGAATGGCTTCTTGAGCGACCCGGCGCTCAAAATCATCGTAGATATAAAAATCTTCTGCCTCATCACCAAAATCTATTTCATCGGGCGTGAGCGCGCCTGGGTGGTCGCTCAAGCGATACGACCGGAACAACATAGGCCCGCGGCGCAGGGGCCCCATCCAGAAGTTGTACTGTTTGCCCCACGAATCGTTCCCGAGATCCATGTAGCTTGTTCCGAGCTTTTGGCGAACGGCAGGATCTAATATATCAACTCCTCCGAAGATGGGATCGGATTGCGGAGTACCTCCGAGATTCGCTTCTCTGCCTTGGCGGATGAGCTCATAAAACATTACGTTGTAGAATCTTTGAATTCTCGCAATCCCGCCGAGATTGAAAGTGAAGACATGATTGGAGAAGACCCCATCCAGTCGCGCCCGAGCGGCCGGGGTGAGGAAATCTCTAAAGTTGCTTCTGCCGGTATCGGAGAGCATGCCCGCAACGGCGGTATCAAGGTTGCGAATTTCAGCAACGGCCTTGGCGACTTTGGCCCGTGCGATGTAGCGCGCGACGTTGGGGACGACAATGCTGGCGAGGATGCCGATGATGGCGATCACGGCGAGGAGCTCGATCAGGGTGAAGCCTGAGTTGCGGCTCTGTTTGGTATCGCTCAGAATTCTCATCATACGCTCCTTTGACTGCGGGGGCCGTTTATGGGCCTGCAGCCTTTTCCAAAGGCACACCGCGCCCCTTGGGGGTGCGTGGTCCTTCCGGTCTTTGGCGTGGCCGTGCCGAACGGGGCGCGGCGCGCCGGTTGTTTCGCGTCACTGAGGCTCGCTGAGGGTGTCGGCCAGGTTGAACAAAGGCAGATACAGCGCAATCACAATGAAACCGATGATGAATCCGAGCATGATGATGATGCCGGGCTCCATCAGGGAGAGGAGCGCATCGACCGCAATTTCGACTTCGTCATCGTAGATGTCGGCGACTTTTTCGAGCATGGCGTCGAGGCTACCGGTCTCCTCGCCGACGTCGATCATGTTCACTACCATGGTGGGGAATACCTTGGACTCGTCCAGGGGCGCGGCGATCGTGTCGCCTTCCTTAATACGGTCATGGACCTTCTGGACGGCGTCCTGGATGACGGAGTTCCCGATGGTTTCTCTGGTGATTTTCAGGGCCTGGAGAATGGGCACGCCAGAGGTGATCAGCGTGCCGAGCGTCCGAGCGAAGCGCGCCACGGCGACTTTGGTGACGAGGCTGCCGATTTTCGGTATTTTGAGCGAGACGCGGTCGAGCCCGCGCTGGACGATTGGTACTTTACGGATCAGCTTGAGGAAAATTATGGAGGAGCTGAAATAGAGAAGGATTTTCCACCATTGGAACTGGATGAAGGCGGACGCGTCGACCAGGAACTGCGTCGGCCAGGGCAGAGTGCCGCCGAATTCCTCGAAGACTTCCTCAAAAATCGGGACGACCATGATCAGCAGGAAGGTCACGATAGCGCACGCAAAGACGACAACGAAGATGGGATAGACCATGGCGCCGCGGACTTTGCGGATAAGGGCCATGCGCTTTTCCATGAATTTTGCTAGCCGCGCGAGCACGGTTTCCAGCATGCCGCCGACCTCGCCGGCCTTGACCATGTTGACGTAAAGCCGGTCGAAGGCTTTGGGGTGTTTGGCGAGCGCTTCGGAGAAGGTGCTGCCGGATTGGATGTCGGTCGTTACGTCGCGGAGAATGTCGCGGAGCTTTGAGGCCTTTAGCTGCGCGACGAGGATATTCAGACTGCGCAATAGCGGCAAGCCGGCGTCGATGAGCGTGGAGAGCTGGCGTGTCATAATGACGACTTCCTTCCACCTGAGGCCGCCGAAGTAAATCTCGTCCAAACCGCCTTTCTTCTTCCGTGCGCGTTTTTCGTCGCTCTTTCGGGCCTCGCGGATGTGTGTGGGGAACAGGCCCATGTTGCGGATGTCCTGGACGGCGAGAGCCTGGCTCTCGGCTTCGAGCACGCCGAATTGATCCTTCCCTTCTTTGTTGGTTGCTTTATAGGCGAACTTCGGCATGACGATCTCCACTAATCGACATATAACTGCGTATGAGTCAGGACTTCATCGGCCGAGGTGATTCCCTGCGCCGCCTTGATGAGCGCTTCCTCGCGCAACGTACGCATGCCGAGTTCCTTGCGTGCGTACTTGCGCATTTCGTGAGACATGGCATGGCCCAGAATCATCTCGCGAATGTGATCGTTGACTTGTAGCAGCTCGTAGATGCCTGTGCGGCCCCGGTAGCCGATATAGTCGCAGGCGGGGCACCCTTTGGCGCGGTAGAGCTTGAAGTTCTCGTCCTGGCGCCAGCTTTTCGGGATGCCAAGCTTAGTGGCCTCCTCGGGACCGGGGCGGAAAGACTGCCGGCAGTCACGGCAAATCTTGCGCACGAGGCGCTGCGCCAGAACCCCTTCGAGCGAGGAGGTGATGAGGAATGACTCAACGTCCATATCGAGCAGACGGGTAATGGTCTCGACGGCACTGTTGGTGTGGATGCTGCTGAGTACAAGGTGGCCTGTGAGCGAAGCTTCAATGCACATGTTTGCCGTCTCCAAGTCGCGCACCTCACCGACCATGATGATATCGGGGTCCTGACGGAGGATGGAGCGTAGTGCGAAGCCGAAAGTAAGCCCGAGCTCTTCGCGGATCTGGACCTGCATGATGTTGTCGATCTGGAGCTCGACCGGGTCCTCGCAACTGATGAGCTTATCTGTGACTTTGTTGAGCTCTTGCATACAGGCGTACAGCGTTGTCGTCTTGCCACAGCCGGTGGGCCCTGTGACGAGGAATAGGCCATTGGACTTGTGAATGATGGTTTTAATCGCGACCTGCATGGC
>JASJYE010000476.1 GCA_030123645.1 Candidatus Hydrogenedentota bacterium
GGGCATTGAAATCCGAGGGCCGCGTTTGATAGGCTATCGTTTTGGTTTTGTAGATTTTCAGCGCGTCAAAGACCGCCGGCGGCCCGTAGGGCCTTAAAATTCGCCTGCCGAGACCGCGGAATAGACACCTATTGCGATTCGCCCATCTAGGCGGGTCCGCATCGCATGGTTTTATTTCCCGCATCGTCTCAGGGGCGATGCGGTTTTTCTTTTGCGCTGTTGCGACTGTGTTGAGGGGAGGTGAACGGGTTTGGCGCGTCCAGAAAAAGAAGCAGCCGTTGAAGAGCTGAAATCGAATATAAAGAACAGCTCTGTGGCGATTATGAGCAAGTATCAGGGCATCACAGTGGCTGAGGTGACGGAATTGCGCGCGAAGCTGCGCGCGGAGAATGTCACGTTCAAAGTTTTCAAGAATAACTTGGCCAGGCGTGCGCTCGACGAACTCGATTTGTCCGAGGCAAGTGAATTCATGAGCGGCCCGACGGTATGGGCCTTTTGTGAAGACCCGGTGACGCCGGCGCGGATTCTCAAGGAGTTCTCGAGAGAGGTCCAGGTGGTGAGCATGCAGGGCGGCATCCTGGACGGCGCGCCCGTCGATGCGGCGATGCTCTATAACCTGGCCGACCTGCCCTCGCGTGAACAGCTGCTGGCACAGGTCGTGGGTACGATAGCCATGCCGCTTCGCAATCTGGTTGGGGTATTGAGCGCTGTGCCGAGGAACATGGTCAACGTCGTGGACGCCATTCGCAGGAAGCAGGAAGAGGCCGCGGCTTAGCAATAACCATCGCTTGCATGGCGCCGGAGGGCGCCGTCGAGCTGAGATTTCAAATTAAGGAGACAGAACACCATGCCTGAGAAGTTGGAAGCAATCGTCGATCAGGTGGCGGAGCTTTCCGTGATGGAGCTCAGTGAGTTGGTCAAAGCGCTCGAGGAGAAGTTCGGCGTCGAGGCAGCCGCGCCGATGATGATGGGCGCCATGCCCGCTGGCGCCGGCGACGAAGCGGGAGGCGAAGCGGAGGAGCCTACATCCTTCGACGTGATCCTCAAGGAAATCGGCTCGCAGAAGATTCCGGTCATCAAAGAGGTGCGCACAATTACGGGTCTGGGCCTAAAGGAAGCGAAGGAACTGGTCGACAGTGCGCCCAAGGCGGTGAAGGAAGGCACGTCGAAAGAAGAGGCCGAAGAGATCCAGGGAAAACTCGAGGGTGTCGGCGCAACCGTCGAGCTTACTCCAGCTGGGTAATTCGATGTCCACATTCTTCCCGAATGCGGTGGCGGATAGATGAATCCTCCGCGGCTTTCGCGTGGCTCTAGTCTATCGAGGAGTTAGTCGTCCACGCCGCGTGGTATGATTCGCCCAGGTACATGGGCCTGTCGTCCGAGGCGCGTGACACGAAGCAGGAGCGATCTCGTGGAAATTCTCGAATTTGTAACCACCCCCTTGATGGAGAATTGTATCGTTGTCAAGGATGGCGACGAGGCAATCGTGATCGATCCGGGCGAGGCGACGCAGGAGTTGCTGGACGCCATCGAGGGATTGACCGTGAAGTTCGTGGTCAATACCCATGCGCACTTCGATCATGTGGGTGGAAACGCCGCGATACTGGAACGTACGGGCGCGGAGTTGTTGTGCCACCGGGACTGTGTGGAGATGCTGAAGGAAGCGACCTCGTCGGGGGAGAAGTACGGCAAGCGAGTCGATGAGTCCCCTGCGCCCGACCGGCTTCTTGAGGAAGGCGACACGGTAAGTGTCGGATCGGTGACGATGAAGGTAGTCTATGTGCCCGGGCATGCGCCGGGCCATATCGCGTTGATCGGCGATGGCTTCGCCATTGTAGGGGATGTGTTGTTCGCGGGCTCAATTGGCCGTACGGACTTTCCCGGAGGCAGTCACCAGATGCTCTTGGACTCCATCAAGTCGAAGCTTCTACCTTTGCCGGATGAAACTGTCGTCTTCTGCGGGCACGGTCCGTCGACCACTATCGGGATGGAACGGCGATCCAACCCCTTTCTTGTGTCTTTGTGAACCTTCGCGGATAATATGTGCCCATGGTTGCGCTCGCGGCACAACTACTCGTGCTCTTCGGCGCCGGGCAGATACAGGTTACGCTCGCACCCGATCAGCCCGTTCC
>JASJYE010000112.1 GCA_030123645.1 Candidatus Hydrogenedentota bacterium
TTCCAGGCCCGGTTTCCCGCCGGGACTTTCGACCATTCGCCGGCTTGACATGAACACGGATTACGACATCATCGTGGTTGGAGCAGGGCACGCCGGGGTGGAGGCCGCCCTGGCCGCGGCCCGAATGGGCAAGAAGACCCTGCTCGCGACCATGCAGCTCGACGCCGTCGCCAAAATGCCGTGTAATCCCGCCATTGGGGGCATCGCCAAGGGGCAACTCGTGCGTGAAATCGACGCCTTGGGCGGCGAGATGGGCCGCTGCATCGACCGGTGCGGCATCCAGTTCAAAATGCTGAACCGCTCGAAAGGACCTGCCGTCCACTCGCCGCGCGCGCAGGCCGACCGCCACCGCTACGCGCAAGATATGAAGTTCGTCTGCGACATGCAAGATAACCTCGACCTCAAGCAAGTTACCGTGGAAGACCTCGTCGTGGATCGCGAGAGAGTCTTGGGCGTGAAAACGGCCACGGGCCAAGAAATCTCCGCGCGCGCGGTCATCGTGTGCTCCGGAACTTTTCTGGGCGGGCGCCTGCACTTCGGAATGAGCCAAATCGAAGGTGGACGCAGCGGGGAAATGCCCGCGAATGCCTTAAGCGATACGTATCGCTCCCTCGGTTTCGATGTCGGCCGCATGAAGACGGGAACAGTCCCCCGAATTCATCGGCGCAGCATTGACACGGACGCCATGACCGAACAGCCCGGCGACGACAACCCCCGCCCCTTCTCTTTCTCGACCCCGATCGAGAATTTTCGGCCCAGTAATATTATGTGCTGGCTGACGTACACCAACGACGCCACGCACGAGGTGATTCGACAAAATCTCGACGCTTCACCGCTCTACGCCGGCGTCATCGAAGGCATTGGCCCGCGGTACTGCCCGAGCATCGAAGACAAGGTCATGCGTTTCCCGGACCGCAACGAGCACAGGGTGTTTTTGGAGCCCGAGGGACTCACGACCTCGGAAGTTTACGTAAACGGTCTATCGACGAGTTTGCCGGAGGAAATCCAGCTCGCCTATCTGCATACCATTCCCGGGCTCGAAGAAGCCGAGATCGTCCGGCCGGGATATGCCGTCGAGTACGACTTCATCCCGCCGACGCAGCTCAAGCCCACGCTAGAGACCAAAAAGGTGCGGGGGCTCTACCATGCGGGCCAGCTCAATGGCACGTCCGGCTACGAGGAGGCCGCAGCGCAAGGCCTGTACGCGGCCCTCAATGCCGTGCGGAAAATGGACGGCGACGAGCCCTTGTACATCCCCCGCAGTGAGGGTTATATCGGCGTCCTCGTCGACGACATCGTCACGCGCGGCGTTATCGAGCCCTACCGGCTCTTCACCTCCCGTGCCGAATACCGCCTCCTGTTGCGGCACGAGAACGCGGACATCCGCCTGGCGAAATACGGCATCGCAGGAGAGAATTTCCTTGAGGGCGTTCGCGCAAAAGAACGCGCCGTCCGAGAGGAAATCGCACGGCTCGAATCGAAAATGCTCACGCCCTCCGATGAAACCAATCGCCGGCTCGAAGAACATGGCATTAAGAGATTGTCCGAGCCGCAGACCGCCGCGAGATTGCTCCGCAGGCCAGATGTGGTACTTGAGGACGTCTGGCGGCTGGCTCCGCCCCCTGTGCAACCCACTTTTGAAATCGCCGAGCAGGTCGAAATTCAAATTAAGTACGAGGGATATATCGAACGGCAAGAGCGGGACCAGAAGCGCTTTGAAAAAGCCGAGATGCTACCGATGCCCGAGGGTATCGATTACTCCGAGCTCCCCGGCCTTCCTGCGGAAGCGCGGCAGCGGCTCGACGAGATCCGCCCGGTCAACTTCGGCCAGGCCTCCCGTATCTCCGGCGTTAGAGCGTCCGATATCGCCATCTTGCACGTCTATCTCGAAAAGCGGCGGCGTGAAAAAAAGAGGGCGTCTGCGTAGGCCTGAGCGCGTGCCTTCAAGAAGTTCCTCCTGGTTATGCGGCGTGGAGGCGCATTATCTTGCCTAGATTTGCAGGGGATCGCATCAGTGAACCCGTGCGACGTTTGACTTGAACGCGAACTCTTTGTTCAAATAGCACATGTACGCGCCTTAATTCGGCGCGGTCCCGAACGATTGCAGTTTTCGGAGAGTTTCATTGAATGACGAGCGCAGGAACGTTTGGGACATCTTAACCCTCAGCCTTTGGTCGTGCTTTTTTGCCGTCGGATTGGTCCCCGAACTCGCCTTCTACGCCTTCCGCGAATTCGCTGTCGTACCGTCCTATGTCGCTCTCGTGAACTCGTCCGCCGTCATCACGATCGCGCTCACAGCCTACCTGGCCTTCTTTTCGAACCGCCGCTGCAGAGAATCCGGACTCAGCCAAATAGCCTCGCACGGCAAGGCGCTCGAAATCGCCGTGTTGGGCCTCATCGCTTTCCTCGAAATCCCGGCCAAAGGCTCGGTCTTCGAGGCACGGACGCTGCTTGGCATCGTGCTCGACTTCCAGAGCCTACCCGGGCGCTATCTGCAGTCCGTTGTACTTTTCGTCGGCTTGAGCAAGCTCCTGGCGTGGCTCTATCTCTACTCTATGGTTCTCCGCTATCACGCCTTAGGGCAACGCGATGTTTTCGCGCGGATTCCGTCTCTTTTCCCGAGCATGCGCGTGCAGCATGACCACGCGGCAAACGCAAATTCCGCTGTTCCCGCCAAGCCCGGTATCGCGTTGGCCCCAAAGGACATCGAAGACCGGGCCGCGGGCACCAAACAAGGTTGACGCCTGGACGCGCATGGCCACGACTCAAGCCGAGATTCTGATGATCGGGACCGAACTGTTACTCGGTCAGATCGAAGACACCAACGCAACGCACATCGCGCAGGTACTGGCGGACAACGGAATCAACCTCTATCAAAAAACGACTGTGGGTGACAACCACGAGCGCATCTGCGATGCCCTGCGCGAAGCGCTCTCCCGGTCGGATGTCGTGCTCTGCTCGGGGGGTCTCGGCCCGACGGAAGACGACATCACGCGCGAGTGCGTGGCCGAAGTCACGGACCGTCCCCTGGAATATCATGAGGATATCTTCGAGCTTATCGAGTCGATGTTCACCCGGTACAATCTGCGCATGACCGAGAACAACAAGAAGCAGGCCATGGTGCCGCGAGACGCCACCATGATTGAAAATCCGAACGGCACGGCGCCGGGTCTCCTGGTCGAAGACGCACGCGGGATCGTCATCTGCATGCCCGGCGTCCCGCGCGAGCTCAAGGCCATGTTGAGCGACACCGTAATCCCCTACCTGCGAGACAGGTTCGGCTTGTCGGAAATTATTCATTACCGTGTGCTTAAGATATGCGGACTTGGTGAATCCCATATCGATAACACCATCGGCGACTTGATCACCGACAGCAAGAACCCAACGGTAGGCGTGCTGGCCAATCCACTTTCCGTGCGCATTCGGATCGCCGCGAAGGCGGGCGACATTGCAGCAGCTAACGCACTCATCGACCCGGTGGACGCCGAAATCCGAAGACGCTTTCCAAAACTGATCATGGGCGTCGACGAGGACACGGTCGAAGGCGTGGTAAACGCACTGCTTGTGGAGCGTGAATGGACGCTCGCCGTCGTCGAAACGATTTCGGGCGGCATGATCGGACAACGGCTGACGGCGGTGTCGGCGTCTCAGTTTAAGGGTGCGCGCATCCTGCCCATCGAGACACTCGATCTGCGAAATGCCTCGAAGATGGCTCGCGAGCTCGCGCAACAGGCGCAGGATGAATTCTCAACGTCGTGCGCCTTGGCCGTCTTGTCCGATCCGGAAGCGGGCGCGACGACCGCCGTCTTTATCCATCCAGACGGGCACGAAGAATGGACTTTTGGGAGGCCGGGCCGAAGCGAAATCATGCAGGCGCGCATTGCGACCGTCTCTCTAGAATTCATCCGGCGCTTCCTGGTCGGCGCCTAGCCCGACACGCTGACCGAGGCACACGGTTTTTCGGCGCTTCAGGAGAAACTTACAACCCGATTCTGCTATTCTTAGGCCCGGGGAGACATGAGTCGAGACGGCTTCGCCCGTCAGGCACCATGTCCCATGCTAGGGGGACTATCGGCCGCATGGACGCCAGAGACTCAAAGAACGGTTCCATACTTCTCATCGACAGAGATCCGGCGCTGCGCGTAGACGTATCGGCGTTTCTGCGCAAGCTTGGCTTCGAGGTGCGGGAGGCGGGCGACGCGAACTCCGGGATTCGTGAATTTCGCGACTTGGACCCGTTTCTCGTGTTTCTCGATCTCGCTATCTCACAAAATGACGCGGCGGGCATACTGACCGCCATCTCGAAGGAAGCACCCGATACGCCCGTCGTGCTGATCTCGACTAACGGGGAAGTGCCGGAAGAATTACAGAAGATCCAGCTGGACGCCTTCGACTGCCTGGCGCGCCCCGTCACGGCCTCGGCGGTCGAGCATGCCGTACGGCATTCTCAATTTCACTCCAGGCTCCAGGACGCTTCACGCGCGCATCTACGCTACTTGGAACGCCGCAACGTCCAACTCGACGTGCGCTTGCACGAGCTGGAAAAATTGTGCACGCGACTCCAGAGTGAACACTACAAGAAGGCCTCTACCGAGGTGCAGACCCTTCAAGTCAATACCCTTCAAGGAAGCGAGGAAGTCCAGCTCCGCGCAATTCAGGCCGCACTGGAAAGCGCCGCCGACGCGTTTCTCATTACGGATGAGGCCGGTAAGATTGTCTACGTCAATGCTTCGTTCGTGAACAGCTTTGGCGGCCCGACCGCCCCGGAAGTTCCTTTCCGGCTTGGTGAGTTGTTTCTCAATCCGGGCGTAGCCGACACCATGAAGGAGAACGTGGGAACCCTGGGTACCTTCAGTTGTGAGGTCCCCATGCTCGCGCGAAACGGTCAAGAGTTCCATGCACTCATCCGCGCCACCGCCATCGGCGGCGAGTCATCTGCGAAAACCGGGCGGCTGTACATCTTCTCCGACATCACCGAGCAGGAGCAGTTCCGTCAGCAGGCCTATCACGACGCGCTCACCGGGCTTTACAGCCGCCGCCACTTTATGGAATTGCTGCAACAAAATGTGAGCCTCGCCCGTCGGCACGGCCATCCCCTGAGCCTGTGCCTATGCGACCTCGACAAGTTCAAGGACATCAATGACACGCACGGACACCAGGTCGGCGACGACGTGCTCGAGACCTTCGGCCGCCTCATTTCCGAAGAGATTCGGGTCGAAGACGTCGCCGGCCGGCTTGGAGGCGACGAATTCAGCTTGCTTTTCCCATACATCCCGGCCAATGTCGCCGCGATCTGCCTCGAGCGCGTCCGGAAGAAATTCGCCTCCATCACGTTCACGACCGAGGCGGGAGAGACCTTTTCCGCTACGGCAACCTTCGGCATCGCCGACCTGCAATCCGAGGACGCCGCGCAAGAAGCTCTCATTGAATTGGCCGACCAATCGCTATACAAGGCCAAGGAGCTAGGTAGAGACTGCATTGTCGCCAACGGCGCACCCTACGAATAAGCGATGCGCACCGAGTGCCCCGATGTCTTCACGGCGGCCCGGATTCTAGAGCGCGCGCCAGGCTCCGAGCCGCGCCAGACCAACCTCACAGCAGCCCAGAGAATGCAGTATATCGAAGAGCAGATTGACTGGATGAGCCCCGTATGCTACGATTTCAACGAAAGTAGAAGCCCCAGCTTCTCACCCCGCAGCCGTGCGACGTGCTCGCCGGGTCAGCAAGACAACAATTCGTGTGTGTCTTTGCGGCTGAGGGCGAATGCCCTAGGCCGTTTTTTTGTTTCACGGTTGCGCTACTGCAGGTAATTGCGGTGGCGCGCCCATGGCCGGGTCGAAAGGAGGAGGATCCACTAATAGCTAGACAGAAAGAGGATCGAACTCGAATCAACGAAATGATTCGGGCCCCGCAAATTCGGGTGGTGGATGAGGCTGGCGAGCAGCTCGGGATCATGAGTCCTGAAGATGCCCTGCGCGATGCCGAAGCCAAGGGATTGGACCTGGTCGAAGTCGCACCGAACGCACAGCCGCCCGTGTGCCGCATGATCGACTACGGCAAGTATAGGTACCAGCAGAGCAAACGGCAAAAGGAAGCAAAAAAACATCAGCACGTCATTATCGTCAAGGAAATCAAGTACCGTCCCAAGATTTCCGAGCATGACTTCGACTTTAAGACGAACCACGTGAAAGAGTTTTTACAGGCGGGCAACAAAGTGAAGCTCACGATCATGTTCCGTGGGCGCGAGATGGCCCACCCGGAATTCGGCCGGGAACTCCTCGGTCGTGTGATTGAAGATGTTAAAGAGTACGTGCAAGACCAGCCGGACATGAAGTATGCCCGGCTGGAGGGCCGGAACATGAGCGTGGTGCTGTCACCAGCGAAATAGCCTTCACTCGGGCCAAAGGGCGTTGAGCTTCGACCCGTTTCTTGCCTCGATGTGAGGGGATGAGGAGAGTATGTATGCCAAAGATGAAAACGAAAAAATGCGCCGCCAAAAGATTCAAGTCGACCAAGAGTGGCAAGTTTAAGCGGAGCAAAGCCTATGGCGCGCATTTGTTGACGAAGAAATCGCCTAAACGCCGCAGAAATCTGCGCAAGGCCGGAATTCTTTCCAAAACCGACCAGAAGCGCGTTAAGGCCATGTTGCCCTACAGCTCCCGCTGACTCCGCCGCTACAACTTTATAGTCCAGAACTCAAACCCGTACCGCTGCTTCGCGGTCTTCGAAGAGGTATCAACACCATGCCACGCTCAACGAACGCTCCCGCGTCCCGCAATCGGCGGAGGAAAATCGTCAAGCTTGCAAAAGGCTATCGAGGCAGCAGGCACCGCCTCCTAAAGACCGCCAAGCAGGCAGTCGATCGGGCCGGCCAATACGCATATCGCGACCGGAAGGTTCGAAAACGTGACTTCCGCCGGCTATGGATAGCCCGCATCAACGCGGCCACTCGTGCGCACGGTTTGACATACAGCCGCTTCATCAAAGGTCTGAAACTAGCGAATGTCGAGATCAACCGGAAGATGCTCGCAGAAATCGCCGTGTCCGATGAAGCTGCATTCAGCCAAATTGTCGAGACGGCCAAGAGCGAGCTCGAATCAGCGTAGGCACGATGCAGATCCTACCGGCTGTTGATATCCGCGGTGGTGTCTGCGTTAACCTCATTCAAGGCGATTACAGCCAGGAAACCGTCTTCTCATCGGATCCGGTCGGACAGGCGGTCCAGTGGCGGGACGACGGCGCACAGCTCGTTCACATCGTAGACCTGGACGGCGCAAAGGCCGGGCGCTGCTGCATTGAGGGCG
>JASJYE010000113.1 GCA_030123645.1 Candidatus Hydrogenedentota bacterium
TCGTAGGATGGGCTTCAGCCCATGCTGCCTCCTATCCCGGATAACGGGATGCGCGGTTGGCGAAACGGTTTCCACTCGGGCTCGTGCTCGAAAATCCATTGGTAGTATTTCCGCTGCGTCAGATGCGCCGCGGCGGCTTTGTCGACGATCACCGTGTAGCGCGGATGGAGCTGTAGGGCCGTGGCGGAGATCATCGAGGTCACGGGGCCTTCTACGGCCTTGGCGATGACCTCTGCCTTTTCCTCTCCGGTAGCGAGCAAGACGCAGCGGTGGCTTCGCGTGTGGGGCGAATGATCACTTCCACGGCATCACCTGGGGCGTGCCTTCGATAAGGCCGCCGCGAAGCCGCGTCATCGGATGATGGTCCTGCGTAAGCCGCGAGAATCGGTCTCCTCGATCCCCGCGCGTTCCTTGCGCTCCTTCAACTCCGATTCCGGCGCGCCCTTGCTTTCGGCCTGGCTGATGAAAGATCGCGCAGAGTCGGCTTGGCCCCGATCAAGGAGGAGGTCGGCCAATCCGAGCAATGCGGCCACATCTTCCGGATTGTCGTTGATCGCTTGCTGGTAGTATCCGGCGGCGCGTTGCAGGTCGCCCAGGTCTGAAGCCAGGCTTGCCAACATTGCCATGGCGCTGGTGTCGTCGCCCGTTTTGGTCCGTAAATGCGTCAGCACTCTCAGCGCGGCGGGCCACTCGCCGGTGGACGCGCAGGCCCCGGCCAGTATTCGCCAGGAGTCGGGGTCGAATTCGGCTTCGGGACCCGTTGGCCAATCCCATAGAAATTGTTCCATCGAGGCCGTCTTGGCGCTGTTCACGCCCAACACCGCCCATACTTCGCGTGGCGGGACGGCATTGCGGATGGCTTCGCGTGCCAAGTAACTCGACGTGATGTAACGGCCTTCGAGTTGCAGCTGCCGGGCGCGCAGGGCCATCACATCCGGGCCCTCGGCCCCTTCTTGAAGCTTGGAATTGATGGCCGCTTGTAGGGCTTGGAAGGTTTGCCCCTTAACTGCGATCTCTTCCATGGTCTGGTTCGGGACCAGCCCGGCTCCGGCCTGCTGAAGACGGCTTAGGGCCAGTGTCCCTTCGCGCAGGTCGCCGCGGCGCGTCAATAGCGCGGCGTAGCGTGCGAGGGCCTCCGGAGGCAACTCGGCTACCTGCGCGGCCCGGCGCAAGTATTCGATGGCACGCCCCAGGTCAGCGGGCGCGGCCCTTCGATCAAAAGCGCGATCCGTGTAAATTTCGGCCATGAGCAAGAGGCTATCGCGATGATCGTGATCAAGCCTGAGGGCATTTTTCAAGGACTCCGCGGCGCCCTGAGGATCTCCAAGATATTGCTGCGTCCTCGCGTAGCCGTTCCAAACGCGCGCATCCGCCCGATCGAACTGTGTCGCCGATACGAAGAAGTCATGCGCGCGGACCATGTCCTGCATGGCGGCTTCAACGTCGAGCCCGGCCTCGCCCTCGGCGATTGAGCGCAGGGTCCGCTCGCCTTGCTCGAAATAGAGCCGTGCGAGGCGCTCGACGGGTCTGTAGCACTGTGGGCAGGACTCGTTGGCCTGTATCCAAAGCTCGGCCTCGCTCCGCCACTGATTGTTTCGTGTAAGGGTCATGACGACGCAGGCGATAATAAGCAAGGCGCACACTAAGCCCGCCATGGGCCGAATGGGCGATTTTGGCAATTTGCTCAAAGCCCACGGGAAGATGAGAACGAGTCCGGCGAGTGGCAGGTACAGTCGCTCCTCGTGAAACGACGCGTCGACGGCGAACGTACCTTGCGCAAACACGGCGAACAAATACCAGAGGAGGGCCATGCCGGGCACCGGAGCGAAGCGCGTGAGTACGCCTGCTGCGATGACGAGCATCGCCCAGAGCCATGGCAGCCCTTGTAGTTCGGACTGGTAGGGCGGGTGCTCGACTAGGAGGCCGATCGGCACAAACGTGGGAGGTATGAACGAGCCAAGGGCCCGTGCTTGCGTGAAGGCCGGCAGAGGATCTGAGCCGGAGCGGCCGACCCCGGACTCGACGAAATCGGCGGTGATGAACAGTCCAGCCAACAGCAGAACGTAGGGCGCGAAGAGGGCGGCTCGTTCGCGGACGGATTCGCGGCGATGACTCGCGACTGCGACGAAGACGAGTAGAAAGGGAGCGACCCAGGCGGCGGCATCTGTGCCCCATGCGAGTGCGAAGCACGCCAACGAGAGGGCAAGCGCGCCGTAACCTGGCTTCCCCTCTTTTTGTATACCACGCAGAAAAAAGAGGACACACAACAGAAGGAAGGTCGTGCCGAGGAGGACGGACCTGGCCGGGAGATGGTTCACGGCCTGGGTGAGCGCTGGGTGGGCGACGAAGATCATCCCCGCGACCATGCTTATCGCGGCGGGGACCTCCTTCCCCAGCATTCGGCTGCAGATTAGAAATACGATGATGCCGTTCAGGAGATGCAGCATGACGTTCACGAGATGAAACGCGCCCGGGCTCCCGCCTCCCAAGGACCAATTTAACGCAAGGCTCAGCGCCGCGATGGGCCGCAGGCGCTCGGTATCCCACGCCTGTGAAACGGTCTCGACGCGATGCAGCGCTTCATTTTCGACCAGGAAACTTCGATCATCCAGATGGAAGGGCAGGCTCAGGGCGTTTGAGAACGCGATTAGGCCGACGACCGCGATAAGGAGGGCGCTGAAGCCGGCCAGGGCCTTGTCGAGGCCGTGGAGGCCCTTAATCATGCCCTCCGCCGGGCGTGCTTCGCGCTCGGTGTTATCGGATGGGCCGGTGCCCTGTGGCTCTTCAGTGTCGACCATCGGGTCTCTTCCCACTTCCTGGCGCCGTCACAGAGTTTATGCGTTTGGGAATTATAGGCATCGCCGCGCACCGCATCAATGCGTGGCGCGACGCGCGAGAAGAATGCCCGTCAT
Organism: Candidatus Hydrogenedentota bacterium; assembly: GCA_030123645.1. Taxonomy (GTDB): domain Bacteria; phylum Hydrogenedentota; class Hydrogenedentia; order Hydrogenedentales; genus JASJYE01. Next base: position 2,913 of record JASJYE010000113.1, read on the forward strand.
GGCGAGCACGAGAATGAGAACGCCAATCTGTAGACGGAGAGAAATGATTAGGCCCTGCGGGCGTAGCGTGAGGCCCTCCCCGGGACGGAGATCGTCGTGGGTGAGGGAAAATTTTCCGTAGGCGCTTGAGAAGGAGAAGGGATTGTCAGGTGTGAGAATGAAGTGCGTCTGGTTGTCAGAAGGACTTGTCAGTGTCATGCGGTAATGCGCGGACGGCGGCGGCTTTTTTGGGCTAAAGCGCAAAAGAGCATCTCCGACTCGTACGGCTTCTCCTTGGCGGACGCGCACGCGCGACGATGCGATCTGCAACAGGGCCTCGAAGATGGTCGACTGCCCGGACTCGACCGGAACAGCAGCGCGTGAGACCTGTTCCAGCCGGACCGCGATGCCGCCTGCCTCCGGTATCCACTCTTCGCCAGGCGTCAATTGGGCGTATACCGAATCGGCGTCTTGGGGCAGATAGTCGGCGAGGGCCTTTGCGTCCTCCCACGCATAGAGCAGCAGGAGGTCTGCGTTGAAGGAAGGGTACTCAAAAACGACGAGAGGATCGTCGGTATTCGCCGGAATCCGCCGCCGGGTCGTGGCGGTCAGCTCTGATATTTCCACTTCGATCGCGGCATCCGCGTTGCCGGGGCCCTCATCAAGGCCGCGTAGGCTCACGATCGTCCCATCGGCAAGTTCAACACCCGCGCCCAGGGCAAATGAGCTAAACCAGTGTGTCCTTCCTTCATCGTGAACGCCCCAGCGCGCCGACTCGATACCGGGACGCCCTGCCGCAATGTGCCGCCTCGCCTCCTCTTCATTGTCACACCAGAGGAAGCGGATAGTGAGGCCGTCTTCGAAGTGGAGCCACTGCTTCGATTGCAGGAAGACGTGTTCAATCCACAAATCCCGCAGCCGTATCGACACGCTCAACATCGGGGTTCCCATGGGATCCGGCCACAACCCTACGTAGGGACGCAGTGCGAGGGCGGCTGCTGTATTGTCGCCCACGGCAAACACCGTGCCCGGAGAAAGCTCGACTTCCGTATCCTCGCCGTCTAGCGAAATTTTCAGTGTGCCGGTCGGGGAAGCGGCGTCTTGGAGCTGAGTTTCGTCGAGCGTAATACGGAAGCTGCCGGCAGCAAAGCCGAGGAGAGTGCCGAGTGAGGCGATACCGGAGTAGGGGCGGCCGGCGAAGGTAGCCGTTGCCGGCATGGGGGATCGTTCAGCGCCGTCGGTTGCAGGCTCGATGGCAAAATCGCCCGGCCACGGTTCGGAGGAGACCGTCAAGTCGCGGAGGCCCGCGGCTACCGCGACGGTTCCGGCGATAAAGAGGAGTGAGTAGATGAATATTTTGACGGAGGGATATCGCATAGTGAGTGTCCGGGGCCATGGTGTAGCCCCAGAATTCCGTTGTCGGGCTGGATGATTGTGGGGACTACTTTACACCGGGATTTCCCATATTCAAAACTCGGCAACGATCACCGGTCAATTCAGCAAAAAGGGGGACTGACGCAAGCGAAGCGAGGCACGAGCGAAGACGGGACTGTGGAGCTGGTGAAAAAGTCCGATTGTGCGCAAAGGCAGAGGGCAACGCCCGTAAAGTTGGTAGAGTCGATTTGGCGAAAAGCCCAAAACAGGGACAGTCCCGTCTTCGCTCGTGCCTCGCTTCGCTTGGGACTACTTTTGGAAGGGCTCAAAAGTCCCTGTTTTGGGCCGGCACTTGGTTTTTCACCGGCTCCTCTGTCCCCCTTTTTGTGCCCATAGCGGAGAGGGGACTGTCCCTGCTTTTGGGCTTTTCGAAAAGTAGAACTGTAGTACTAATCGCGGCTGACGAAGCCCGATTGCTGACCGTTTTCGGAGTTTCGGCCCCTAACGAATCCGAAATCCACCCTCCTCGTGAACGCTAGTTCGGATACCATAAATGTCATCGCCACACGCGGCGCGTAACGATGGCGTGACCTGCGGCGAGTAGCATGAGTGTGAGTAAGCCCAGCGCCCAGCGACCTGCGGCGGGCACTGGCGGGGCTCCTATCGCTAATACGAAACCATGAATCGTCACCGTCCAATCGGTCCAGGTCCCCGTATCCACGGGGAAGACGTCGGCCACGCGCATCGACCACGTCCCCTGGGGATCCTCGCCCCAGTGCGCCACCGACGTGAATACCCAATTGTTGTAATCGGCGTTGAAATCGAAATGAGCCTCGGAAAGAACAGAGGTCGTGCCCGCAGGCGAAGTAAGCTCGAGCTTCAGATCGCCGCGATACGGGTGCGTCGCATTGAAGGTCACCTCGACAGCCTCGACCACGAATCCATTCGGCGCCGAGGAGAAGTCGAGGGTTCGTACAACTCCCGACGGCGTGTCGTCCGGAATCGCGACAGACACGGTTTCCGAGTTCACCAGGGGCGTGGCCTCTGCCGGAACGCCAAGCCAACCCGCGGCCGCGCTAAGCGCTGCCCCGGCATCTATCCGCCCAAACCCGTAGGCATGATTGAAGTCGCGCCCGTCGCCGTTTACCAGCCAGCCCCCATCGCCGGGATCGTTCTTCGCCGCCGTGTCGACCAGCACATGCTGCACGTCCCGCCAGCTAAGGCCGGGCTTCGCCTCGAGCAACAACGCGATAATCCCGGCCGCAAGCGGCGCCGCAGACGACGTCCCACCGAAAATGCTCGTGTAGTTGTCAGGAAACGCCGTCGTCGTCGTACCAGCGAAGTCATCTTGCGACGGCGTATTGACCAGCATTGACGCACCTGGCTCGCTGTACCACGAGTACACGCCGTCGCCGCCGGTAGCCCCAACCGCAATCGTATACCGGCTCGACGCATACCCGTCGTAGTTGACGTTATCTGAGCTTGCCCGGCCGTTCCCGGCAGCCCAGGTATAAATCGTGCCCAGTCCGCCGCGCCCGTTCGCGATTGCATTCGCGACCGCCGCGGCCGTCAGCGGCCCCCAGGTCTCCAGGCGCAGCCCGTCATCGAAGGGCCCCCACGAATTCGTGTTGATGTGTACCCGGTCATTCGCCGAGCCGGGCGACACGTTATGCCCCATCGCCGTCGCCTCGTCCGCATCCGTTATCGCCCCCTCGATGAGCCGTATGCCGACGATGCCCGCATCGAAGGCCGCGCCCGTCACGCCGACGTTGTTGTTCCCGACCGCGGCCGCGATGCCCGCCACGGACGTGCCATGCGACGCCGAACTCGGCGTCGGATCGTTGTCGCCACCGTTGATGTCCAGGTCAATGTCCGTTCGTGCATTGCCGGCCAGATCTTCATGCGTGACCTGCACCCCCGTATCCGTCACCGCGATATTCACGCCACTGCCCGTCACGCTGTCCCACGCGCCGTTTATATTGACGTCGTTGCCCGCGACATGGCTGCCGCTCGCCTGGCCCGTATTCTCCAAATGCCACTGGCTAGGGTACATCGGGTCATTTGGGATCAACCTCGGCACTCGCCAGCGCTCAATCATCGGCGTCGCAAACTCGACCAACCCGCTCTCGTGGATCGCATTCGCCGCGTCAATGCCGTCCAGCAACCCGCGCGAAATCGCCTCGCATAGATACGTGTCCGGCGCGAACTCGAGCTTCTTGACGAGCCGCACATTGTAATCGCGCGTGATCTGGGCGAGATCCACGCCCGGCTTCAGCTTGAGACCTATGCGCTTCGTCACACGCCGGCGCGACCTCCTGTCACGCACGACATCGGACGTCGAATAGCCGATCGCATCGACCTCCAGATTCGACGCGGCCAAGACCGCCGCGCGTTCCTTCAACCCGTCCAGATTCGCCGATGGCGACTGGTAACGGACCAGCAGCGCACCACCGGCGTGGTCCTCAACCGTCGCGCCGCCGGCCGCCGACGCGACCCCCTGCCGGTTCAGCGCACCGCCCCCGGGGGCCGCCGCCACCAGCTCGTCCAACGCCACGTTGAGCTTGACCGTCCGCGCGCCTTCATAGTACGTGATGGTCTCATAGTCGAAATCAGGGACCGGTTTCGGCTTAGCCTGCGCCCAGACCGCGCCCGAAGCGCAAAGCATCGCGAGGAAAAAGAAAAATCCGATCCGGCGAGTGCCCTGTGTCATAAAACGCCTCTACGCCATCTCAACGCATTCAGTATACGGCCGCCGCCATTTCCTGGATCGGCCGGCGCCCCCGATCAATTTGGACGAGTCTAACACGACAACGCCAGATTTCAATAAAGTCGCTGAGCAAAACGGGGACTGTGTGCGAAGCTTGAAGGCAAAGCGGCCTCCGCTTCGCACACGAGCGCAGACGGGACTGTCCCGAATGGCGCGAACTCATCGTTAAGCCACCGGCTCTGCCGTTCCGGCGTTTTCCAGTTGGGCCAGAATCGACGTCGCCTATGTTTGTCTCCGTCG
>JASJYE010000114.1 GCA_030123645.1 Candidatus Hydrogenedentota bacterium
GCGGGCGCGCCATCGGGGCAGGCATAGCGCAGGGCGATTTGGCCATTCTCCCGTAGCCGGTCCAATATGGCGGCGTCGCGCGCGATGAACTTGCCTTCGCCGTGGCGCACGGGCATCTCAATGGTCTCGATGCCGTTCAGCCAGACGCAGCGCGTGTTGGGATCGACACGGGTGTGGACCCAGCGGTCTTCGAAACGGCCGGAGTCGTTGTGGGTCAGTGTCACTTCCTGCACGAATTCGGCCTCGAATAGGGGCAGAAGACCCATCTTGACCATTACTTGAAAACCGTTGCAGATCCCGATCGCGAGCTTGCCGCTTGCGAGGAAGTTCTTGATAGCACCGCCGAGCTGAAAGCGGAGCCGGTTCGCAAATATTTTCCCGGAGGCCACGTCGTCTCCGAAGGAAAAACCGCCGGGGATGGCCAGGATATGGTAATTGTCGAGGGCCTGCGGCGACTCGATGAGATCGTTGAGATGGATTCGCGTCGCGTGTGCTCCCGCGCGTTCGAAGGCCGTCTGCGTCTCGGCTTCGCAGTTGATGCCGAAACCCGAAAGTATGAGTGCCTGAACTTTCATCTTCTCCAAATCCAATCGCTCACCGTCTCTCACCACGCAAGCGGCTCTTGCCATGCTTCTTTCAAATCGGCTATCGGGAGGTCTATTCGTTGAGCATGATTGCCCTTCAAGCGGAAGGTTCCTTCTTCCGTCACCACGCCGAGGCGCGTGACCGGGGCGCCGGAAAGCGCCTTTTCGAAGTCTTCAACGGATGTCGGCGCCACCGTCGCCACGAAGCGGCTTTGCGATTCGCTGAACAGTGCGACGACGTCGCTTTCGAGACCCAACGGGCCTATATCCAAATCCATGCCGTATCCACCAGCGAATGCGGTCTCGGCGAGGGCCACGCCGAGCCCGCCGTCGGAGCAATCATGACACGACGCAACCAGCCCCTTTGCAATCGCGTCTGACAGCTTCTCGTACAGTTCCCGCGCATGCGCTGCGTCCACTTTCGGTACCTTCGAACCGAGCTGGCCCTTCAACGCCAAATATTCACTGCCGCCCATCTCGTCCTTGGTCACGCCGAGCGCATAGACGGTGTCGCCGGGGCGCTTCGCGTCCATCGAGACGCTCTTCGTGGCGTCGTCCATCACCGCCGCAGCCGTGAAAAGGACGGTCGGCGGGATTGAAATTTTGGTGTCGCCTATTTTGTAATCGTTTTTCATGCTGTCTTTGCCGCTGATGAGCGGGATATCGTAGGCAACGCAGATCTCGTGGAGCGCTTCGCAACTGCGGACGAGTTGGGCAAGTTTGTGCTCGCCGTCGGGGGTTTTCGCACTCTGGATCGGATCCGGCCAGCAGAAATTGTCCAGCCCGGCGATACGGCCGATGCGCGCGCCGACGCAGATCAGGTTCCGCACCGCCTCGTCCACGGCCGCCGCCATCATCCAGTAGGCGTCCAAATCGCTGTACTTTGGACAAATTCCGCAGGCTATCGCCAGGCCCCGCTTCGACCCAGGCACCGGACGAATTACCGCGGCGTCGCCGGGCCCGTCGGCCTCGGCGCCCTGGAACTGCTTGAGCACGCTCTGGCCGAGGACCTCGTGGTCGTACATCCGGACAAAGGACTCCTTGCTGCAGACATTCAAGCTGCCGAGAACCGCCTTTAGTTCTCCTCCGAGATCGACATCCTCGACAATCGCCTCGTCTTCGTTCAGAGAAGGCCCCGGCTTCGCCTTGAGCTGCATCGTCGGCACGCCGTCATGCAGAAAATCCATTTCCAATGATGCTATGCGCTCGCCCTCGTAGAAGCACTCGAGCAAGCCCGAGTCGGTAAACCGGCCCAGGTCAGTCACCTCAACTTCACGGCGCCGCGCGAGCTCGAGCAGCGGCGCAAAGGATTCGGGCGGCACGGCCAAGGTCATCCGTTCCTGCGCTTCCGAGAGAAAGATTTCCCACGGCGCAAGGCCGGCGTATTTCAAAGGCGCCTTATCGAGATGGAGTTCGCAGCCGCCGGGTCCGCGGGCCATCTCGCCCACGCTCGACGATAGTCCGCCGGCTCCGTTGTCCGTAATGCACGAAAACAGTCCGAAGTCGCGCGCTTCCAAAAGGAAATCCGACATTTTTTTCTGCGTAATGGGATCGCCGATCTGGACGGCTGCCGCAGGCGAGCCTTCGTGCAGCTCCTCGGAGGAAAACGTCGCGCCGTGAATCCCGTCCTTGCCGATGCGTCCGCCCACCATGACTATCCTGTCTTCTGGGTTAGCGCGCTTGCGCTCGCTCGGACGATCATTGAGCATGGCCGGAAGCAGGCCTCCGGTACCGCAGAAGACCAGCGGCTTTCCCAGGAAGCGGTCGTGAAAGACGATGGCGCCGTTCACGTCCGGTATTCCGCTTTGGTTGCCGCCGTCCTTGACGCCGGCATGCACACCCCGGAGCACGCGTTTGGGATGAAATAGCCGCTCCGGGATCTCGCCGTCGAAGTTCGGGGACGCGACGCAAAACACGTCCGTATTCAGAATGCACCGGCAGCCCATCCCTGCGCCGAGTATGTCGCGGTTGACGCCTACGATGCCCGTAATCGCGCCGCCGTAAGGGTCCAGTGCTGACGGGCTGTTGTGCGTCTCGACCTTGAGCGCAAAGTTCCAGTCCTCGTCGAATTTGATGATGCCTGCGTTGTCGTCGAACACGCTTACCAACCAATCGACACGCTCGCGGACGGTGTCCGTCGTGGCCTTGATATACGTCATAAATAGGCCGTCTATCGTCCGCGAGTTTTCGTCTTCGTCCACGTATTCAATGGTCGCGGCGAAGATCTTGTGCTTGCAATGCTCCGACCACGTTTGCGCGAGGGCCTCGAGTTCGATATCTGTCGGGTTTTTGGAAAGGCCGAGTTCGCGACGCGATTCGCGCACTGCGGGGCGGTCGTAATACGCCTGGATCGCCTTCATCTCATTGAGATCGAGCGCTAACATCTTCTCGCGGCTCAGCTGCTCGAGTGCGGTATCCGCGACCTGCAAATCGATCGCGCGCACCTGGGTATCGCTTCGCTCCGTCACGATCGGAGGGTCTAGCAGGGGCGCGGCGCCGTCTCCGCCACCGTCAGTCCACTCACGCACAGCCCATCGCTCAATCAGAGAGTTTGCGAGGAGATCTCCCGTTAGCCGGTCGCAGATTTGCGCACTTAGGTCTCCGCGCAGCAAATACTGCGTCGATTTGAACACGGCCTCGCCATCTTCGAGGGGGCGTCCCAATACATCGGCGATGCCTTCGCCGGCACTCTTACCGACGTTGTCCGTCACGCCGGGTAAGAATCCCACCTCGATCAAGTAATCGTAGCCTTCGGCGATAGAAGTATCGAGCGTCGATCCCTGGACGATTGGATCTGTAAGGAGCTCCTTGCGCACCCGTTCCAACTCTTCCTGCTCCAAGTTCGCATGAATCGTGTACACATCGACCAGGCGCACTTCGTCGACGTCGATGCCGAGATCCTCGTGCAGCCGGTCGCGAACGCTCTCTCCGGCAGGGTCGCGTTGGCCGGGCCGCGTGGCAACCTCGATTCTGTGCGTCGCCGGCGCCGTCACATCGAAGTCCCGCGGGTCATTTCAAGTTCCCCGCATACGACACTTCGCCCTTGCTGTCGCGGATTACCCGCCCGATTACCGCCGGCTCTTCCATCGCCTGCCGGAAGGCATCGATGGCTTTCTCCTCTTCGTCGGCGGACACGAACACCAGGAAGCCCAGCCCGCAATTGAAGGTGCGAAGCATTTCTGCCTGCTCTACGCCGCCGGTTTCTTGAAGATAGGTGAAAAGTGGCGGCAAGGGCCACGCCGGCAAATCCACTTCCGCGCCCAGGCCCTCAGGGAGAATGCGCGGAAGATTGTCCGTAATGCCGCCGCCGGTGACGTGGACCATGCCTTTGATTGTCACGATTCGCATCACGACCTGCATTACGCGGGCATATTCACGGTGCGGTTCCATCAGCGCCTCGCCTGTCGTCCGCCCGACGCCAGGCATGGGATCGTCGACGCTCAACCCGCCGACCTCAAAGCATATCTTTCGCGCGAGGCTATAGCCGTTCGTGTGCAGCCCGGTCGAGCGCAGCCCGATGATGACGTCGCCCTCCCCGATCGTCGAGCCGTCTATGATTTTTGAGCGGTCCAGCACGCCGACGATCGTCCCGGCGAGGTCGTACTCTCCATGGGCGTACATGTCCGGCATCTCGGCGGTCTCGCCGCCGATGAGCGAGCAGCCGGCGTATCTGCAGCCTGCCGCGATACCGTTGATCACGGCCTCGACGATGTCGGGCTCCAATCGGCCAAAGGCGAGATAATCCAAGAAAAACAACGGGCGCGCGCCCTGCACCAGGATGTCGTTGACGCAGTGGGACACCAGGTCAATCCCTACGGTATCGTGTTTGCCGGTCATGAAGGCCAGCTTCAGTTTCGTGCCGACGCCGTCCACACTCGACACGAGCACGGGCTCCTTCATCCCCTGTGGATCGAAACGATACATCGCGCCGAAACTGCCGATGTTTTCGAGTACGTTCTCATCGAAAGTGCGCCGGACGACTTCCTTGACACGGCGCAGCGATTCGTCCGCAGCGTCGATGTCCACGCCCGCGTCGCGATAGGTCAGCCCACGCTTATTCTTTGCCATAGTCCACCGCTACGATTTCTATAACTCGAACCATCGGAGGAGGATACGCTCAGACTTAGTTATTAATCAAATGAAATGATATAATGATTGCCATAAGGAAATCTTATTATGACGCTCGATGCCATGCGCTGTTTTTGTGCCGTAGTGGACCACGGCAGCTTCCGGCTTGCGGGCGAGGCGGTGCACCGGTCGCAACCCGCCGTCACGCAGCAAATCCAAGGCTTGGAGCGGGAATTTGGACAGATCCTGCTCGACCGCAAGACGTGTACGCCGACGGCGGCGGGGCAGGTGGTGTACGAACGCGGCTCGAAGCTGCTACTTGCCGCGGAGGGCCTACACACGGAGATCGCCGACTTCGAGGAATCCGATGCGCGTGAACTTGTCGTCGGGACGAGCGACACGAACGCGCTGTATTTTTTGCCGGAACACGTCAGCGCCTTCGCGCGCGCCATGCCCCGAACGCATCTCGTTGTCCACTGCCGTTCATCGGACGCCGTCGCCGACGGCGTCCAGCACGGCGAACTCGACCTCGGTATCGTTACCCTGCCCACGGATCGTGAAGCGCTTGAAACACGACAACTTTTTGAGCAGCGTCTAATACTCGCCGCGCCGAAGGCGCACCCGCTTGCGAAGCAGCAGAGAACTTCGCTGTCAAGGTTGCAGGGCGAGACCTTCGTGTTGATGCACGAAGACACGCGGACGGGCCGCCTCCTGCGGGACTATTTCGGGCGGCAAGGCTTCAACCCGCAGGTCGTCATGGACAGCGGGAGTTTCGAGGTCATCAAGCAATACGTGGCATCGGGTGTCGGGTTGTCGATCATCCCTGAGATGGTCCTTCGCCCTCACGACCGCGAGACCATCGCAGCGTTGAATCTCGCCGGCCTTCCGCGAGTCGCTATTGGCGCGATCTGGCGAAAGGACGCCTATCAAACGAAGGCGGCGCGCGCGTTTCTGGACGAGATCAGCCCTAGCATTCGGCGAATCCCGCCAACTAAAGGTCGTAAAGCTCGCCGTACTTCTTCTCGAGGTAGTCGAGATAAGCCTCGGAGGAGGGATCTTTCCCGGTAACGTCTCGGACGAGCTCGGCCGGCTGTTTTCGACGCCCGACCTGATGCACCTTCGCACGAAGCCAGGTCAAAAGCCCTGCAAAGTTCCCAGCGCCGACCTCTTCCCAAAGGGTGGGGAGGTCTTCGAGGAGCTTTTCGAGGAATTGCGCCGCGTAGAGATTGCCGAGCGTATAGGTCGGGAAATACCCGATCGACCCGTGCGACCAGTGGATGTCCTGCAGGCAGCCGCGTGCGTCGTCGGGCACGTCCAGGCCGAGGTACTGCTTCATTTTGGCTTTCCAAAGGCCGGGAATATCGGCGACCTTCAGGTCGCCCTCGATGAGCGCGACTTCAATCTCGAAGCGCAGGATGATGTGCAGATTATAGGTGCACTCGTCCGCATCGAGCCGGCGCAAGGTGGGCTGAACCTTATTCACCCCGCGGTAAACGGCGTCGTTGGAGACGTTCTTCAGTTGCTCGGGGAATGCCTGCCTTAGCACCTCCGCATAATGCTCCCAAAAAGGCCGGCTTTGTCCGATCAAGGTCTCCCACAAGCGCGACTGGCTCTCATGGATCCCGAGCGAAATCGCCTCGCCGAGGATTGTCCGCTGGTCCGAGGCCAAAAAACCCTGCTCGTACAATCCGTGCCCGCCTTCGTGAATGGAGGCCATGATCGCCTCGAAGGGGTTATTCGTGTTGATCCTGGTCGTCACGCGCACGTCGTAGAGGTCGAAATCCGTGGTGAAGGGGTGCACAGACTCGTCTTGACGCCCCGCCTCGAGGTCGTAGCCCATGTCTCGCAGAATGCGGATAGTGAAGTCCCATTGCGCGTCGCGGTCCCACTCGGTGTCCAGCCAGGCCGTATCGGGCGCGCGGCCCGATGCGGCAATCCGTTCCACAAGATTGCTTTGCCGCTCGGCCAGCTCGCTGAAAATCGGCCGGAGCTGCTCTGTGGTCATGCCGCGCTCGTAGTCCTCCAGCAGAGCGTTGTACGGCGACCCCTCGTAGCCCATAAGGTCGGCCTTCTGCTTTGACAGATCGACAATCGTTTCAAGGTTTGGCCGAAAGCCTTCAAAATTGTTCTCGCCCTTCGCGCGCACCCACGCCTCGTAGGCCTTGCTGCGTTCCTCGCTAAACTTCTGAACGAAGCTCTCCGGAAGCCGGGTCGCCCGGTCGTAGTCGTAGCGCGTTTCCTCGACCAGCTTGGTTGCGTCGGCACTAAGAGAGGTATCCCCACCCAATCGATCGAGCAACTCGCCGACTTCCTTGCCGGTAAACATCCGGTGCGAGATCGCGGACAAAGTGGCGAGTTGCTGGCCTCGGGCCGGCGCTCCCTTCGGGGGCATGTACACTTCCTGGTCCCAACTCAAAAGGCCGATGGCCGAATTCACGTCTTTGACCCGGCCGATACGTTCCAGCAGCGCGGCGTAGTCCTCGCTCGGCATTGTGTGTCCTCCTAGTGGTTTAATTTAGACTGATGGATCATTATTTGCCGGATATATCTTTCAGAAAACCAAGCAAGAAAAGGGACTTTTGGGCTCTTTCAAAAGTAGACGCAAGCGCAGCGAGG
>JASJYE010000115.1 GCA_030123645.1 Candidatus Hydrogenedentota bacterium
GGATAGACTTCGAAATGGCGTCATTATTTCAACCTCTCAACAGTTGAGACGGATGGCGACCGGAAAAGGTTCCAGGCAAAAGTTACTTGCCCGCTACTCCCACTCGATGGTGCCGGGGGGCTTTGAGGTGATGTCGTAGAGGACGCGGTTGATGTGGGGGACTTGGTTGCGGAGGCCGTTGGCGGTGTTCGGGGGAGGGGGGCTGTTTTTCCCGTGGGCGAGCCGGTCGAGCGTTTGGCCAGGGTCGTGCGATTGATACGGCCGCTGCGGGTGGATTAGACTCGTCTGGTTCTTGGGGGACCGGCCGCGTAGCGGACTTTCTTCTGGGTTTTGGAGTTCTCTCAAAGGTGAATCCGAAAAAGTTTACAGTCTATTTCGTTCTTCCTTTGGCCACGTCTATGGCGCTCATCGCGTGCTATTTTTCCGGCATCCGGCTTTTGGAAACCATTGTGGCTGCCCCGTATTTCGAGGGGGTTCAAGACAATTCGCGCCGCGAATTTGGGTTGTTGGAGAACATTCAAGCGGCACTGATTCTTGCGATGAGTGTGATCGCATTTCGCACCGCCTACCGGTGCGGGGTACGTTACGTCCGTTGGTTTATCTACCTCGTAGGCGCGTGCGCCACGATGTTGCTCTTGGAAGAAATCGATTACGGGCTGCACTTTTACGACTACGTGATGAAGGTTCCGCTGGAGGAGACGGTCAAGACGCGCAACCTTCATAATCAGGGTGACATAACATTGCGTTTGAAGCAGCTTTCCGACGCGATCACCTTGGGATTCTTCGTCATTGCACCGTTTATGGCAGGGCGCATTCGCAATCTGAACATTCGATATCTCATTCCCGACCGTTACTCAGTGCTGACCGTGCTTGCGGCGATCATCACGCGCACCGTCGCGCATGCCCTAGACGACCTGGGAATGGGCTATGGCTTGGGCAGCAATATCGCCGAGTTTCGAGAGATGGTAACGTACTACGTCATGTTTTTGTGGGCGTGTCAGCTCGCGCGGACGGGGCCGCTGCGCGAGGACCCCGGCGAAGAGTCTGCGCCACCGGGTTAGCGATTGTTTTTCCGCGCCAGCCGATCGCGCCATGGCACGTACTCGTCTTCGAGAATGTCTACCCAGGGCTCAAGGGGCTCGTTTTCGGGCAGCAAGCCTTGAATGAAGGACGCGATCGTGGTGCGTGGCCAGAATAGACGAAGTTGCCGATAGAGGTGAAGGTGATTCCTCATGCGCCGTTTTCGCGTGTACGCGACATCGAGTTCGGCGTCATCGAGATCCACGAAATAGAACTTTCGTCCGTCCTTCGTGAGTACATTCGTGCTGCTGAGATCTTTTAGATATACCCCCGCGTTGAGGACCTGTTCGTATGCGCCGCGCAGTGCATCCAGAAAGGCCTCGACCTCCTGCTGGGACGCTCGATCGCTAACCAAAGCAGACCCGTAATCCCCTAAGGATTTCAGATTTGGAACGTAATCGGACACAAGAACGTTTCCGGTGATCAGGCCGTGCCATCGCTTTTCCAACAGGGCCCGGGGCGTCGGTACTCCAGCTCCCGCTTCGTGCAATCTGAGCGCGACGTGCCAGCCACGGCGGTAGGTATCGCCGAGAAAGGTGTGCCGAAGCGTGCCAAGAAACGGCGCGTCCCGTCTTGATTTCAGGACGTAAGGTCCCACATGCCGGACCAATCGTTTCCGCGACTTTTTGAGAATGCGCCCATCTTGATCGAGGACCTCCAGAATCTCTCTGGCATCCGTTCCGGGCGTGAGATGGAGGATATGGGGGCCATGACGCTCGCTTCGAATGTTCACTTGAGTGAGGGGAATCGCCTGAGTGGTACCGAATTCTTTCCGGATTGCACGTAGCATATCGCAGCCCTTCAGCGGGCTTCAAGGATTGGCGTTTGCCACAGGGATGCTCGCGCCAAGGGCCGGTCAACCGACAGCCCATACCATGATCAGGGTCACGATTCTGTGGACTCTCGCGCAAGAGAAGCTGGAACACGAGCGCTGAGAAGAATCAGGGCGATCATTCGCTGGCCTGGACTCCGATCTTATCGCCTTCGTGATGAACGAACCAAATATTTCGCAGATAAATTAGCAGGGTGGCGAGCATGCCAATGCCGAAGACCCATTCGCGACGTTGTAAGAAGCTGGTCGCCTGTAAGGATGAAGCCAAAACGCTAAGGTACCAGAAAGCGGCAGGCACCACGCTCTTTTTCTGCATTTCGGTGGCCACCCACTGGACGATGAATCGCGCGGCGAACAGGGCCTGTCCAACAACGCCGATAGCAAGCCAGAACCACAGGGATCGAGAGATTTCCTCAGGTTTGGTCTTGGCGTCCGCGTATTCTCCCCACCACACGTAAACGACGAGCATGACGGCTACGGTTGCGATGATAACGATCAGGCCATGCACGATGCGCGATCGCAACGGCGTAAGCGTACCTTGGTCGCGCCAGATGTGAATTAGGTTTCGTCCATATACGACGAGATTGAAGCTTTGGCCTAGTGCGCCGACCGGTGAGCGGCTAACGACGGCGAAGGTCATGAGAAGCACCGAACCGATGCTACTCATGTACCAAAAAAGAATGGGCATGACGCTGCGGCCGGCACGCTCCGAAGCCAGCCATTGGACGTAGAAGCGGCCGAAGAAGATGGCGCCCCCGATGATGCCGACGACTTGCCAGAACGGGGGAACGGCGTTTCCCGTAGCCGAATCCATCTAGGGGCCGTCTTCGACGTCGGGGTAGACGACGCGCCGCAACAACCACGCGACGCCGATGAGATCGTAGATGCCGCGGCCGAGCCTATTTCCGATTCCGTATTTCGATACGCCGTGTTGGCGGGGGTGGTGTTGTACAGGGCATTCGGTCAATCGCATGCCGGCATTGCGCAGGACCGCGCCGTAGAAGCGGTGGGCGCCGTTGAACGGAATGAGATAGCGAAGGCATTCGCGTCGAAACCCCTTCGTACCGCAACCGGTATCGCGAAGCCCGTCGCGCAAAATGGCGTTTCGTACGCGGTTGGCTATCCGGCTGGAAATCTTTCGGACCCAGGTGTCACATCGATTTACCCGGTAGCCGCATACGCAGTCGTAGTCGCTCAACAACTCAATTATCTTGGGGAAGTCCGCAGGATCATTTTGGAGGTCGCCGTCGATGCTAAGAATGTAGTCTCCGTTGGCGCGTGTCATCCCGGCCCATAGCGCAGCGGACTGACCACAGTTCTCGGTAAGATGGATAGCCCGGAAGCGGACATCTTCTTCTGCGAGGCGATCGATCGCCGCAGCGGTGCCGTCGGTGCTCCCGTCGTTTACGAGCAAGCACTCGTGATCATGGCCTGGCATGAGATCGAGCGCAGCAACGATTCTATTGAAGAGAGGGTCAACGTTGTCCTCCTCATTGTATAGTGGAACGACGACCGATATGCGCTCGTTCACTTGAGGGCCTCGATACGGGGCCAGAAATCGAAAGGCACAAGGAATTGATACAGTAATCTCTGAAGCACCTCCAGTTCCCCCCTCCACCGATCACACGCGGGACTCTCGCACTACTCACGCTGCAATCCTCCCTAAAGCTCTTAGAGATATACGAGGCGATCTTTTCGAACTGCTCCGAGCGCGGGACCTGTACGAACGCAGCGCTAATCCCTTTGTGCCTCGCTTCTTCAGGGAGTCGCTTTTATGATGCTACATTGTATCGACTGCGGTGGCAAGTCGGCAGTGCGGGAGGCGTGGTTTCGCCCTGCAGGGCTTGATTTTCAGGGGAGGATCGCTGACCCAGGGCCTTGCCCTGGCCTGCCGTAGGGTCCGAAGCGGGAAAAAGGTTTACATTTTAGACCGGATAGCTCACCGTCTCGCTACGAAATCCGGTGAGCTATCCGCGTTAAGCCCCGGAGCCTCAAAACGCGGGTAGGCTAACTCGCGTTGCGTGTGCCTCAAGCACGGGGCGCCGAGCCCTACTCGCCCAGGTTCTATGCCCGGTGGGAGCGCAGTGAGCGGGCGCTGCTGGTGGCGTGTGCGGAGATGTATTTCATGGGGGTCTCGACCCGCAAGGTCAAACGCGTCCTCGAGAAAATGGGTGGCTTCGATGTGTCGGCAAGCACCGTGTCGTGCGTGGCACAGGAGGTGGACGAGAAACTCACGGAGTTCCGCCAACGGCGCTTGGACGAGCATACTGGCCCTACCTCGTCGTGGAGGCGACCTGCGTGAAGGTGCGCAAGAAGGGGCGGCAACGGGCAGTCATTCGGGCAGTCACCTTGCAATAGCTCCGATGGCCCCGTCGCCATAACTGCGTGCTGTCCAAGAGTTACGTGGTGGAGGTGAGCGGATTTGAACCGCCGACCTCATCGTTGCGAACGATGCGCTCTCCCAACTGAGCTACACCCCCACGAAGGGCTTGATGGTAACAAAGGGCGCGGTCAGCGCTCAAGATGGCCGTATTTGGTGCGGGATGCAGTTCAAGTTTCGGTTGGAGTGGGCGGTCGCGAAATCGCGCCGTGCTTAGGGCTTGGTCGAGCCTTTGGTAAATTTCCGTCAGACGCTGCCGGATTGTGGCTCTGAGGTGCCGGCGTGGACGAGACATGTGCTGCTGCGTCCTCGGCCCTTCCTATCTTCCCGCAGGCAGCCCTCGCCGAGGGCGCTACTCGAGTGGACAGTCCCGAAGGAGCGGGCGAAGGATGGCTCATGCCTGTGCTGCGGGTCGGGAATGTGGCTCTCTTCTAAGGCAGGTAGGGCTATCGAATGCCCAGAGCGAGGCTCCAGGCAAGTGCCATAATGGTGATCGCGCTGAGACCGGCTCCGATCTCGAGAATTCTTCCGAAATCCATAAAAAGTGTTCCCCCTGCCCTGTAGAGTATCGAAAAATGTGGAATGTGTCAATAGATTACATAGGCATAAGCACAATATATAGTGCTAAATAATGAATCTAAACGATTTAGGATGATCGTAGTCTGGTCGGCAAACCCCACAATTGGACCTAAATCCAGCCTAATGGTCTCTTGGACGGCCCAGAATCGGGCCCTAAGAAGCGATTCTGGGACCTAGATGGGGCGTCTAGCGTTTGTGGTGCTAGCGCCTGGGGGCAAACTCTTCCAGTCCCTCGCGTATGCGCAGGTAGGACTCGAAGCGTAGCCGCGGGATTAGGCCTGCGTCGACGGCTTTTTGCACGGCGCAGTCGGGTTCGTGGGTGTGGGTGCAATCGCGGAACTTGCAGGTGGAGGCCCGCTGGGCGATCTCGGGGAAGTAGAATGCGACCTCTTCGGGCGACACGCCCCATAGCCCGAGTTGCCGGATGCCGGGGGTGTCGATGATGCGGAGGCCGTCGTCGAGTTCATAGAGCCTTGCGGCTGAGGTGGCGTGCCTGCCGCGTTGTGTCGCTTCGCTGACCTCGCGCGTTGCAAGATCGAGTTCGGGTTGAAGAGAATTGAGAAGCGAGGATTTTCCGACGCCGGAGTGTCCCGCGAATACGCTAAGCTTTCCGCGGAGTGCTTGGCGAAGTTCCGCCAGTCCGTCCCCCGTTTCGCAGCTCGTGGTGATGACGTGGATCCCAAGTTCGCGGTAGGCCGCGAGTTCGGGGGCTTCGCTCTCCACGAGATCCATCTTGTTGATGCATAGAATGGGTGTGACGCCCCCGACCTCAGCGGCGATGAGGTATCTATCTACGAGTCCGGGTTTGAACGCGGGCTTCGCGGCGGCGGCGACGACCACGAGCACGTCGATATTCGCCGCGAAGATCTGTTCTAGGACGCGCGCGTGCTCGCCCCCGGGGCGGCTCAGCTTGGAAGTGCGTGGCGCGACGGCGCGGACCCAGGGCTCGCCGCCAAGGGCTTCGACAAGGACGCGGTCGCCGGGAGCGAGGATAGTGGCCCTGCGCTCCAAAAGGTGTTCGCTGATGCGGCAGAGGTCCTCCCGGCCCTCCCATTGCACGAAGGCCCACTTTTTGGAGTGGGAGATGACAAGGCCGTTGGGCTCGAAATCCTCGGGGATGTCCGGGGTGGGCGCGGCGTCGGAGATGGCGGTGTCGGTGCGGCGATGGCGTTTGAGGTCGTGGGTGAAGGCGTCTTCGTGGCGGTAGTCCCAGTCCTTTTCGCGGACTTTACGTTTTTTTTTGCGTCGTTCGCCTGCCATAGGTAGCCTAATGCCTTCATTGTACCTTCCGCGCGCTTCGAGCGCACGCTCGATGGCTGCGCGCTGAGATGGAAAACTGTTGGGAGGAAGAATAATGAGTGAGCTTAGCCCACTAAGCGGGGACACGACCCGTCTCTTGCGTCATCTTGTGGCTACGATTGCGTATCGGAGCCGGCTTTCCATTCGGGACGCGCCGGAGGGCTACGAGACGCTGCGGCTGGCGGAAGGCGGGATGACGGCCGTGGAACTCGTGAATCACATGACGAATGTGCTGGGCTATGTGCGTGCGCGGATCACGGACGCCGAGCGCGTTCGGCAGGACCTGTGCGATTGGGAAGGCGAGGTGGAGCGGTTCTACGGGATGCTCGGGGAACTTGACGCGGCCTTTGCGTCTGGCGTCGAGCTTCCGCCCGATGAGGATCTCAAGCTGCTGCAGGGTCCGCTGGTGGACACGTGTACGCATATCGGTCAGTTGGCCGCGCTACGGCGCCTCGCAGGCAAACCTGTGCCGGGCGCAAACTTTATCAAGGCGGATATCCGCATCGGGCACATCGGGGCGGAGTAGCGCCAGGAGAGGATGCGCGATCACCTGTCTTTCAGTCCGGAGATGACCGCGGCTTCCCAAACCATCGGCTCGTCGAGCCGGCCTTTTTCGGCGATGTCTGCGCGGAGGCGTTGGAGGCCGGCGGCGAATTCGTCTTCGGGGATGAGGCGCAGGGTGGTGATGAAGTGGTTCGCGACTTTGTCGGCGTATGCGGTGTCGATGGGTTCGGGGTCGCGCTTGGTGAGTTCGGATTGAATGTCGCTGAATCCGGCTGCGCTCATGGCTTCCGCGATCGCTTCTTCACTTTGGAAGCGTTCGAGGTCAATTTTGGCGAAGGTTGGAAAGTAGATGTTGAGGACGTGATTCCGAATGAAGTCGTGGGGGGCGGTGACGAAGGCGACGCGGCCCTGGCTAAGAACGCGGTAGCATTCTGCGAGAAGGGGCGCGATGTCGAGGTTGAGGTGCAGCATGAGGACGCCGAAGATGAAGTCGAAGGCGCCGTCGGCGAAGGGCAGGCGCGTGGCGTGCGCATTGACCCAAAGCGCAGGGATGTCCTTCACGCGGGCCCGGGCGGGCATGCGTGGGGCGCGG
>JASJYE010000116.1 GCA_030123645.1 Candidatus Hydrogenedentota bacterium
GCACGACAGCGATTGGGAGATTCTACACCGCCGCGTGGTCATTTGTTACGGCATCTCCTCCGAAGTGATCGTCGCGACCCCGCGCCCGCCCCGTCCAGAGGCGGCTTGATGACAGTAGGGTTTCGCCAGTCGCCGCGCTTGAGACTTCAACCGCTCGCGCTGAAAGTGATCACGTCGAACCAAAGGAGGATCCAGACGACGACCCAGAGTCCGAGGATCGTGATTAGGAGCGCCTCCCTCCCAGTGCCGTCCTGCCCCGAGCCCGGCGGGCGAGCCGCCCGCCCCACCGAGACGCTCGCCCTAGTGGAAGCCGCCGTCCCGACCGGCTATTTCTTCAGAATACCGCCTCGGGAGGAGCTGAGATAGACCCCCTTGAGATTCATGTCGAGCTCCTCGGGATTGTCCGAATAATCGAGCGCATCGTCTTTGCCGATGAGTTCCTGCTTGATAAGATCGATCAAGCTCATATTGAAGCTCTGCATACCGTCCTCTTTGCCGGCAGCGATGGCGGTTGGGATCAGCTTGATTTGGTTCTCCCGGATCAGTTGCGCGATGGCCGGCGAGATGAACATGATCTCCACCGCCGGCACGCGGCCCCTACCGTCGGCCGACGGCACCAGCCGTTGCGCGACGCAGGCCTTGAGCTGGAGCGACAATTGCGAGCGGATTTGGTCGTGCTGACTCGAGGGAAACATGTCCATGATGCGGTCGATCGTCAACATAGCATTCGTCGTGTGAAGAGTGCTGAAGACCACATGTCCTGTTTCAGAAGCCGCCATCGCCGCGGAAAAAGTCTCCGCGTCACGCATCTCCCCGATCAAGATGACATCCGGGTCCTCACGCATCGCCGCCCGGAGTGCGGTCCTAAAATCCTTCGTGTCGATCGAAATCTCGCGCTGCGTGACGACACTTTTTTTGTTCTTGTGCAAAAATTCGATGGGATCCTCGAGCGTTAGAATGTGTTCGCGGCGCGTCGCATTGATTTTGTCGACGATAGAGGCAAGCGTCGTCGATTTCCCGCTGCCCGTCGTCCCCGTGATGAGCACCAGGCCGCGACGCAGCCCTGCGATCCGCTCCATCGCTTCCGGAAGGTGAAGCTCTCCGAACTTCTGAATGACCCCGCGGACGTGCCGCAACACAATGCCCACTGAACCGCGCTGGCGCAGGACATTAACGCGGAACCGCCCCAGCCCCGCGATGCCCAGCGCCACGTCCGCGTCGCCCGTCTGCTCAAACTCTTCACGCTGTTCAGGCGTCAGAATCTCATCCAGGAATTTCGAGGTATCCGGAGGCGTCAGCTTGTCGTCGTTGAAGAAATGGATTCGCCCGTCGATGCGGCACGCGGCCGGGCTGCCGACGCTGAGATGGATGTCCGACGCGCCATGCTTCACGGCATAGCTCAGGATATCCTGAAGTGTCGCCACGGCCCCCGATCCCCCCCTTGTGTCCCTGCATAAGTATAGCAGAGTATACGCCGCCGCGCACCTAAGAAGATCCCGTGCGCAAAGCAACTTGTCTCGCTATGCGGCCTCATCCGCGGCGGACATTCCGAGAACGTTATACGCGCTGTCAATCGATCATTCACGACAGCCGTTGCAAGCCCGCGTTTCCCCGCAAGAAGCTTCTCCGTCATCAACCCCTCCCAGTACGCTATCAACACCGGACCCGCCCACTCGCCCGCACTTGCATCGAAGGCATATCTAAACACATACTTGTCCGCATCGTACAAAGCGACTTTCAAATGCGCATAGTTCGCGTTTTGTTATTATTGCGCCGATTGATCGCGCCTTCCATGCGGGTAAAGTGATAGGCCGTTTGCGCGAGTAGCTTCGCTCGGATCTATCTTCGGAGGAAATTCGATGGCGGAAATGGAAGCGGCCCCGACGGCCTACTTCGAGGGCAAATTCGTTCCCACCGGAGAAGCGAAGGTCAGCATCCTGACCCACGCCTTCAATTATGGCACGGGGCTGTTCGAGGGGATCCGGGGTTACTACAGCAAGGACGAAGACGAAATTCTCATATTTCGATTGCAGGAACACATCGATCGCTTCCTGCGTAATTGCAGCCTGCTTTACATGGACCTGCCCGAGAACCGGGAAGACCTCGAAGGCATTTGCATCGAGCTCGTCCAACGCAGCGGGTTTCACGAGGACGTCTACATCCGCCCAGTCGCTTACAAGAGCGAGCTCTCCCTCGGCCCCAAAGTAAAAGGCGTTGAATCGAGCTTTTGCTGCTGGGTGATCAAGCTCGGCGACTACGTCGAGATCAACGCCGGGCTCGACGTCGCCGTCTCTTCCTGGCGCCGTATCTCGGACAACGCCATCCCCGCCCGCGCCAAAACGACCGGCGGCTACATCAACTCCGCACTCGCCCGTAGCGAGGCCGACCAGGCAGGCTTCGACGAGGCAATTGTCCTTCGCGAAGACGGCACCGTTTCCGAAGGCAGCGCGATGAACATCTTCCTCGTCCTGGACGGGAAATTGATTACGCCGCCACAAAGCGCCGACATCTTGATCGGCATTACGCGCAACACCGTCATGGAACTCGCACAGAAGGAGCTGGGCCTCGAGGTCATCGAACGGCCCATCGCGCGCACAGAGCTCTACGTCTGCGACGAGATCTTCTTCACGGGCACCAGTGCCCAGGTCGCTCCCGTGCGCTCCGTTGACCGGCGCCTCGTCGGCCGTGGCGAGCCCGGCCCGATTTCACTGAAGTTGCAGACGCTATACTTCGACGTCGTGCAAGGAAAAGTCGATAGTTACCGCCACTGGTGCACACCGGTGAAGTGAGATCCCTTCAAAACCGAACATTGAACGAATGTCGAGATTGAGCGATAGATGAATTCTGAATCGGATCTTCGCGAGGCCATCTGCGACGCGGGCCGCCGGATGTATGCGCGAAACCTCGTAGCGGCCACAGACGGCAACCTCAGCGCGCGCATGGGTGAGGACCGATATCTGTGCACACGCAGCGGAATCCCCTTAGGCGACATGCACGCGGCCGATATCCTAATCGCCGACGGCAGCGGCCGCAAGGTCGAAGGCGAGGGAAAAGTAAGCTCTGAATTCTTCACCCACCTCGCCGCCTACAAAGAGCGTCCGGACATCTCCGTTGTCGTGCACGCCCATCCGCCCAAAGCCGTCGCCCTCACCCTCGCCGGGTTATCTATGGAGGATTACGCCTTGCCGGAACTCGTCGTGGCCCTGGGAGCAGTGCCCACCGCCGACTACGCCACACCCGGAAGCCACGAGGGCGCCGAAGCGATTCGCGTGCTTATTCGCGACTGTGACGCCCTGCTGCTCGACCGGCACGGCGCGCTCACGGTCGGCGACACCGTTCTTGACACCTATCACAAAATGGAAAAAATTGAGCATTCAGCGGAATCACTGCTCGCCGCCTACCTACTGGGTAAGGTGCAGACCCTTGACGACGATCAGATGGAACGCCTGCTCAAAGCGAGAGCCGAGTACGGCCTTCGTGGAAAGTTCTTCAAACGCGAGACATGAAAAAGTCCCGCAAACCCCGCGAGGGAAAGGGGGGCGGCGGCAGGGGCCTGGCCAAATCCACGCCGCTTATCGGGGGCGCTAGGCTCATGCGGGCTTGAGTTTCTCCCTGTTCCCATCTATCCTATTTCTGGAATGACGCGGACGAATTCGCGACCGTTCTCAGAGCGCCGGGATACAGGACATGCGCCCTAGAACCTAAGACCTTATGCGACAACCACTTATGTTCAAAATGGCAGTGCGGCGCGGGGACGGCAGCCTTTCTCAGTCCATAATTTTTCGGGCAACGGAGGTGAAAGCCAAGCAGATTGTGTGGTAAATGTGCTAAATTAGTGGCGCTGATATGCCCAGGTCGCACGCCGGGGGCTCGTGCAGCGCCTTGCGTACGGTCGTGTGCCTCAGAGAGGTAGTGTGCGATGGACGGCGAAGATCCGCTGAGAGAAGAGAAATCACGACTCTGCCCGAGCTGTCGTATGCAGATTAGTGCGCTCGCTGTAAAGTGCCGATACTGCGGTGAAGAAGTCGGCAAGCCGAAATTAGAGCAGCGCACATTATCAATTAACGACCTTGGCGGCGAGAGCATATACCATCGTGCACCTGCGGGCAGTGTGACCGAAGCCTTAGAGGCGTTTCGCGTCGAGGCCGGTCTGGGAATCGATGGGGTTGGCCAACCGCCTGACGCAAGTGAGGGCGCCGGTGTCTCCGCGCCTGGTATCGGACCAGACGGTATGCCGGTACTAGATGACGATCCCCTCGGCGAGCGATCCGGCTCCGCTTGGTATAGCGCCATCACGAGTGTGCACAAAGCCAGGCCGCCGACCTTTCGAGAGCGCCTCAAGACTGTAGGCATCATCGTCGGCGGGATAGTGCTTCTCGTACTTTTGGGCGTTAAGGCCCCCGGCTGGATCGAGGACTATCGCTTGTCCCGCGCGGGCGCCGTCGTACCAACCTTCGTGGACGATACGGAGCGCATGTTGAGAGAGGGCTACCCGCCCATCGATGCACTCGCAGAGGCGGTACGGGCGGTTGCATACGAAGATAGCGCTTCGCACCGCAGCAGTCGCAAAAATGCCCTGGAGAAACTCATTGAGCAGGTGGAAGGCTTACTCTACGCGAAGCCTTTCGACTCAGAAAATTTGAGGAAAGCACAGGGGCTGATCACGCGCGCCAGAAACTTGTATCTATGCCACGCGACTATCGAACTCGCTGAAACGGTCCAGAATGACACTAAAATCTACGGAATGATCCTCATCAAGATCGATCAAGCAAACTTCGTAGCCACTTTCCAGGCGAACAATTCCGAATTGATGGAAGCTGAAAAAGGCGGCGTCCTGGCAGGAAGATTCCGCGTGCACAGCGTGACCAAACACTCTGTGACCCTTATCGACCAGGAGCGCGGAAACCGCGTCGTACGATGCAAAGTGGGAGACGGCCCAATTTCTCTTCCCGGCTAAGGGCGCCGTGGCCACCGCTCTCATTGTGTTATGCTTACGCGCAGGGGCGAGTTCCAACTACATCATTTTTAAGGAATGATCCAGGCAGATGTCACCTAGCACCTTAATATTTCGCTGCATTGTGATAGCCTCCACGGCGCTCCTGTCCGCTTGCGCCATCTTCGGAGGCAAGGAACCGAAGGCCCCGCTGGCGTCAGAAGCCGCGGGCGAAACCGAAACTGAACAACCGCACGAATTCGAGGCCCGCCTGCACGCTGCCGTAAGAAGCGAACTTCGCTCCGCGAATCGCCGGCCGGATCGGCCCAGCACAAAGATCATCTTCAAGAAGCCCTACTACTACAAAGAGTATTTTGCCTCTCCAAACGACGAGGACGAGTACACGCTCGAATTTAGCGAAAGAGAATCGCGCACCGCGCCACTGAGCGCGGAAATGAACGTCGACAGAATACGTTTCGCGACGCGCATGCACCGCAAGAAAGAGGACGCGCGCATCGACGAGAACTTCTTACGCGGCACGGGCAAGAAAACCACCTCCTATGAGCTGCGCAATGGCAAGTGGCGCCGGCTCGCAAGCCTATACGTCGCAGACAAGACCGAGGAAATCGTCAATGGTGAATGGCGCCCCATCCGCGAAGCGCCTTCGCGCCCCGTGTTAGAAGAAGAAGAACCCACGCGCTGGTGGCAGCGGCTCATGTTCTGGCGTTGAGCCGTGGGCGACAGCCCTCAGGACGGCGCCGGCACGATAACCTGCCTGCCACGCGCGCCAACGGCGGCATGGGCGATCCTGCGTGCACTGATTGCCGCCGTTGCCGTCTGCGCCGTGCTCATCGGCATATTCATCACTTCGAAGCCTCCCACCGAAACCGCCCGGAGCCGTCTCGCGACAGTCCTCGCCCTCGCCCACCATGGAACCTGGCACATCGACCGCCCACCGGGGGATGCGCCGATCTCCTTCGAGAAACACACCATCGATAAAGTCAAAGTGGGCGGCCATCTGATCTCCAGCAAACCTCCCGTCCTGCCGCTCGCGATGACCGCCGAATACATTATCCTCAAGGCACTATTGGGCTGGCGCCTCGACGAGGAAGAAGACCTCGGCCGAATCGTCTCCGTCATGGCTTTCACGCTCATCGGAATTCCCTACCTCATCACCCTCTTATTTTTCGACAAGACGGCCTCAATGCTCGTTTCCGGCATGGCGAGCCGCACCGTGGGTCTCGCCGCCGTAGCATTCGGGACGCAGCTATTGGGCTACGCCACCCACATCAACAACCACGTGCCCGCCGCGTGCCTCCTCATGATTGCCCTCTACCTCGCGCTCGGATTGATCTCTGGAAAGCTGAGCCCCAGGCCATGGCGCTTCATCGCCTTCGGTCTCTGCGGGGCGCTTGCCATTACAATCGACATGCCCTCAGGCGCCTTCGTCGCAGTTGCCGGATTCTACCTGCTGGCGCGTTTTCCCAGCCAGACCCTGGCCTGGGCGACCCTCGGGGCAATCCCGCCGCTCGCCCTTCACTTCGGCGTGATGATTGCCGTCACCGGAAGCCCTCTGCCGGTTCAGATGCACGATGAAATGTTCCTGTTCGAAAACTCCTATTGGCGCAATCCAAGAAACGTCGATGCGCTCAACGAGCCGAAGGGGACCTATCTGTTCCACATGACATTCGGGAGGGCCGGAATCTTCGCGCTCTACCCGATGACCCTACTCGGCCTGCTGCCCGTGTTCATCGCCGCGGCACGCAAAGATTCGCGCTTTCAGCCCCTGCTCACGATCGGCCTCATCGGCTTCGCAGCGCTCACGGCCCATTACGCTCTGAGCACCAACAACTACGGCGGCGTCGCCTACGGATTTCGCTGGTACATCGTCGCCATGCCCGTGCTCTTGCTCACCGGCACCCAGTTCATCGCCCAATGCACCAAGCGCTGGCAATGGGCCGTGATCGGAGTCATGCTCGCGGTATCGATCTATTCCGGATGGCAATGCTACGGCCATCCCTGGGAGGTCAACGCCCAGTGGACGACCCGCATCTTCGGCCCCGCACTTTGACCCGGATAGCTCCCCGGATTCCATAACGAGCCCCGAACCCGCTGCGCGGGCGACTTGAGAAAAGACACCCGACAACTGTCATTGCGAGTACGAACCCGCTACGCGGGAAATTGGGACAAGGAAGCACTGGGCGAGCATCTAATGTCAGCCAAGAAACTGAGCAAAGGAGGGACTGACGCAAGCGTAGCGAGGCACGAGCGGAGACGTGTCTGTCCCTTTTTTGCGGACACATTGAGAATTGCTTCCTTAACAGGAG
>JASJYE010000477.1 GCA_030123645.1 Candidatus Hydrogenedentota bacterium
AACGCGAGGCGGAGGCATTCGCGAGCCTAAACCATCCCAACATCGTCCACATATACGCCGTAGGCTCGGTAGGCCGCATTCCGTTCATCTCCATGGAATACATCGAAGGCCATCCACTCAGCACCATTATGCGGCGCCGAAAGCGCCTGCCGTGGAAGCGCGCATTCCACATCGCCCAGCAGGTCGCCGAAGCCCTCGCATGCGCGCACGAGGCCCATATCATTCATCGAGACATCAAGCCGGGAAACATCCTTGTTGATAAAGACGATCGGGCTTTCGTCACGGACTTCGGCATTGCGAAAGTGTTGACCGCCGAAACACAGCTCACCGTTGACGGCTCGCGCCTCGGCACACCCCAGTACATGTCCCCGGAACGCTGCACGAACAAAGAAATCACCACCTCCAGCGACCTCTATTCGCTCGGTGTGCTGACCTTCCAACTGATCTCAGGGAGACTTCCATATGAGGCCTCGTCGACCGTCGAATTGATTCGACGCATCGTCTTCGATCCGCCCAAGCGGCTTTCAGACTATATCGAGGGCGTACCCGAGGACGTCGAGCGCCTCGTCGCCTTCACCATTGAAAAGGAACCACGCAACCGCCCCCGCGACGCCCATGAACTCGCCGATTTGATGCAGCGCGTTATCGAAGGAAAACCGCTCGACGAGAATGAAACAGGCCTGGCCAAGTCGCTCGAGTCCTTCCGCGCGTCGATGTCCACACCCCTTATTACAAGCACGCCGCAGATCGGCGACCCGAGCAAAGCCGCGCTGCTGCGCCGCCGGATAGCCAAGCGCTGGTCCAAACTTCCCGAAGGCGTACGCGTGACGGCCGTAGGCGGCGCTATCATCGTGATAGCAATGCTCGCCGGATTCGGCGAGGCCGACTTTTTAAACCGCGGCTACGCCGTCGAAACAGTCCGGTCGATGAACTTGGGCAAGGAATCGTGGAACCGCTCCGCCGTTGTGGCCGACTTTATTCACGAATCCGAAGGCGTCAACTTGGTCCGCATAAACCTCAGGTCCTATGGGGTTTCGCACGTCACCTTTCTCGGAAACGACCACGCCGCTGTTCAGGTAACCACTACACAAAGCCGCCGGGGATCGCGATCCGCCCTCTGCGTGGTTGACCTCGCTGAGCAGACCGCCTGGCTCGGCATCTCTCCGAAGATGGGTACCCCTTCCCAAACGGCCTTCTCCTTGCTCGGGGAGTCACACCCCTCAGCGAAGACTCAAGAGGCCTCACTCGGATATCTATTCACTAGGGACCTCAGCACCGAGGCCGGAGGCGCCGATCCCGCCGTGTTCTCATCGCTCGCCACGGAGGGGGCCTCCCTAAAACCGCAGCTTCTCTTCAAGGCCTCCAATCTCCTCGACGACAAATCAAACTCGCTTCCCCCAAGAATCGGCGCGGTTGCCCTCGATTCCCGGCATGATTCACTCATCATGGCCGTCGCCGCGAGCAAAGAAGAAGACGCTTGGGGGCTCATTGGGTATAGCCCTGGAGAAGGCGGCAAGCGCCAGGAGGTCAGAGAGTTCGACACGCCCGGCCCGCCCATCGAATGGATCCACACCGTGCCCGGCGAAGGGGCGATAAGATACCTGCGCCGGCCCTCGAAGGGCGCGTTCCAACTTTGGCTCGTGAACGAAATCGGCGCACCGAACAATGCGAAGCTGCTTTACGAAGGCTCCGGTACGCTACAGAAGGCCGGGATGGACCCCACCCGCCGCTACCTGGCGGTAGTATCAGGCACAGGGCGCAACGCATCCGTGCGCATTGCCGACTTGAATGACGAAAGCCAAGAGATTGACCTCGGTCCGGCCATCTCGGCCGCGTGGCACCCCTCCGGCGCTTATCTCATCGTGACCGCCCCCGACCCTAAGGGCAGCCTGCAACTCTGGGCCATTCGCGCGCGCGAGCCCTACGATCGCGTGCAGTTGACCTTCCTCTCCGATGGCACCACCACCTTATGCCAGGTTTCACCCGGCGGAGCGTGGGCGATCTCATCTGCAGCGGGGCTCAACGTGCCCACTCTCGTGATCGTAGACGCGTCCAAATCGCGCCTCGACGCCCTCAGTCTCGGCGCCGCCCCCGAAGTCTAAGATACCCCGGTCCTAG
>JASJYE010000117.1 GCA_030123645.1 Candidatus Hydrogenedentota bacterium
TTTTTCAGTCCCGTGCGCGCTCGATCGCCCGCTCCGCGGCGCCGCCCAAGTCCAGATAGGCGCCATAGCTTCGCGAGGCCAAGTCGAATTCACCGGATTCAAAATAGGCGTCGCCAAGCGCGAGATGCACGGCTGCCCGTCTGGGAGCGTATTGACTCGCTTCGGTGAGCGCGGCGATTGCCTTCTCGAATTCATCCCAGCGGGTCATGAGCTGTCCGCGCGCCAAAAGGACTTCTGTAAGATAATACTTCGCGTTCGCGTCATCCGGATCGATCTCGAGAGACTTTCTGAACTCGCGATCCGGCTCCGAGAACGCAATACCGCTGTAGTAGATCTTCAGGCCTTCCATGTCCTGGACATGCGCCCGATGGCGTCTCAGCAGCGCGGCTTCAATATCAGGCCAGCGCTCCGAGTCCTCCTTCACGACAAGATCGAGTACGGATTCTCGGAAAGGGGTCAAGGCCTCGAGTATCTCAGCGACGTTCGACTCGTATATCAGTTGCGGCGCGATGAACTCGGCCCACGGGCGATCGTCCGTCATCGTTCGCGCCCCTTCAGTAAAGAGTTGAAGCTGCTCTTTGCCCATGAAGAATGAAGCCATTAACTCAGGCACGTCACTCAAGTAGACTTCAGCGAGCCCTTCGCGAAGGACGGCATTCTCGGCCAGCCGCTGCTCGACCAGGGCATAATCGATTCGAAGGGGCTCGTTTGAGCCGATCAGGAACATGTCCGCGTTGATGAACCATGCCGACGACTCGGGAAAGGTATCTACGAATGTTTTGAAGAGGTCTTTCAGGAGGTCGAGGGTCAGCCCGTTGTGAAGCGGGATCCACTGTGAGATCAGGCCGCCCGGCGCCAAGTGGGCACGGCACAGCTCGTAGTACTCCTTCGTATAAAAGGTCGATACGCCAGCCAGGGCGAGGGGCATCGGCTCGAAGGTTATAAGGTCGTAGCTCTTCGACGTGGTGAGGAGGAAGTTTCGCCCGTCGTCAATAATCGCATGTATCCGCGGACTTTCAAGCACGTCGAAATTGTCCGCCCCGAAGAGCGGCGCCGCGTCGAGCACGTCCCCAGAGAGCTCGACGGCGTCGATCCGCTCAAAGGGCGACAAGGCCAGCGTGCCTGCCGTGATCCCCGAGCCGAAGCACATAAAGAGGGCGTTGTCGAGCTGCCGGTCGAAGAGGAAGGGCAAGAATCCCTGAAAGCGGTTCATCTTCACCCCCTTCTCTATCGAGGCCGTCGCCTGTACGGCGTTGATCCAGAGGACTCTATCGCTGCCCCCGATCGCTTCCGCGGGCGACGACACGGCAACGGTCCCCTCCACGCCTTCGCTGTAATGAATCAATACATGGTCCTCGGGAAGGAAGGAACGATTCAGCGCGAGACTTACGTCCGGTGGGGCCAGCCAAAGAAAAAACGCAAAAGCACCTGAACCCAATACCGTCAGAAGACCTCTGCGCCCCATCGAGAGCCCTGGGCTCGCGAGCACCAAAGCGAGGCCTGCGGCGCCCACGAGAAAGGACAGGATCAGAATACCTCGATGCGTTCCGACAGTAGGTATCAGTACGTAACCTCCGACGAGGGCGCCGAGAACGCCTCCGAGCGTATTCGCTGCGTATAGGCGTCCGACGGCCCGGCCTACGCGGGCGCGACTTTCCGTGAAGGCCTTGAGGGCCAACGGAAAGGACATGCCAAATAGAAAGGTGGGCAGGAACAGCACGATGAATGACAGTGAGAACTTGGCATAAACCGTTCCCTTCCAACTGTAACCCGCATCGATTTGCGCTTCGCGCAGCATTTCAGGAAGTTGCGGAAACACAGCAAGCATGGCCACGCATGCCGCCGCGGTGAGCATCTGCACAAAGCCGAAGAGCGCGACGCGCTGCCGTGAGCGATCCACCAGCGCCGAGGCGACGGCGCTTCCCACAACGATGCCTGCGAGCACGGTCGTGAGCATTGTGGTAAAGGCGTAAGTAGTTCCAAGAAACACGATCGTCAGTAGGCGGGTCCAAAGCACCTCGAAGGCCAAGAAACAAAAGCCGGACAAGGCGAAGGCCCACATAATCAGCGGGCCCACGTAGGACGGCATCGTGTGAAGGTTTGTGCCGGCTTCGGGCGCAGGCGAAGGCCCCGGGACGCTACGGGTGCGCGTCTCCGACGCCGAATTCTTGGAGATGGCGACAGCAAGAACACCTATGCCAATGTTCAGTGCAGCACCGACAAGCGTGGTTCGGGTGTAGCCCAATTGCGCTATTAAAACGAAACCGGTCACCGCGCAGCCGAGGAGCGCACCCAGTGTGTTGATGCTGTAGAGCGCCCCGATACGCGATGCAAGGAGCGGGCCGCCGGCCGTGATAAAGCGCGCGAGTAAGGGCAGGGTTGCGCCCATCAGCGTAACGGGCACGATCAGAAATGTGCCCGCCATGAGCCCGCGCATCGAAACCCCAAGCGCGCGCGAGGGACCGGCCCATCGGAGCACGTCCGCTACGAGCGCCTCACCGAGTCCAATGAAAAGGATAAATATAAGTGCCCATAAGCCGATGGCTACCTCGATGAGTCCATAGAGGTAAAGCGGCCGGGCCGTGCGGTCCGCGAGACGGCCGCCCCAAAGACTGCCCAGTCCCAGCCCCAGGAAAAAGACCGACAGGACGGTGCTTAGGGCGTATGACGTCGTTCCGAATAGCAGCACGAGCTTGCGCGTCCACACGACTTGATAGAGCAAGCCGCACGCACCGGATATAAGAAAGAAGGCGAAGACTGCAAAAAGAAGGCGCAGGCCTATTCGCGAATCGTGACTATCGGTCATAGAGATTTAGCACTTCGTTCCGGCACGTATGCCTATCAACTACGTGCCCGTTGGCTTTCGACAGAGACACAATGCTACCGAAGGAATGTTTGTGTTTCAACGGGCAGCCGCTTTAGGCCCGCTCAAAGCACGCGGCACACTCGATGTGCGCGGTATGAGGAAACATGTCAATGGCGGTCACGCTGAGTACCGACCAGCCGCCGCGAAGCAGTATCGCGGCGTCGCGCGCGAGCGTCGCGGGATCGCAGGAGACATAGACGATTCTGCCGGCCTTGCATTCGGCCAGCGCATGCGTGATCCGTTTCGCTCCAGCGCGGGGCGGATCCAGTATGATGACGTCCCAGGCCGATGCGCCTATGTGCTCTTTGAATTCCCCCTCGTCGCCAATGCGGTATTCGCCTCCACCTATCTTGCCGGCGGCCATAATCGCGGTCCCGTCGTGGTCAATTCCGACCACGCGCATGCGATCTGTCAAGGCGAGGGAGAAATTACCCGTTCCGCAGTAGAGATCCAAAAGGCTCGATGCATCGCCGATTAGCGCGTGCACATAGCGGACGAGCACACGGTTGAGCAGGAGGCTCGACTGCGCGAAGGCCCCGTTGACAATCGGCACGCCGTCGAAGGAAAAATATTCTCGCCGCCCCGCGTCACGCGGTGAATTGGAGAGCGGAAAGACGTCCTTGAGTGGCGTTGCGTCTTGATCGCTCCATGCCAGGATTTCGTCCCCTTCCGGATTGACGGTGATTTCGACCGGACCGGTCGCGTTCGTGGTACGAAGCGCGAGAAGCGCCGCGTTTAGCCGAGGATGGCACAACGGGCACTCGGAGATATCCACCACTTCGTGGCTTCGCGCCTCATAAAAGCCCCAGCGCGATTCGTCCCGGCGAAAGGTGGCACGGGTACGGTAACCGCATCGCAGTGCGGGGTCTTCCAGCCAATCGACGTCCACGTCTAGCTTTCCAATCCGCGAAAAGCAGTCCTTCACAATGCGGCGTTTCCACTCGGCCTGCGCGGGGTAGTCGAAGTGAAGCCATGTGCAGCCGCCGCACCTCCCAAAGACTGCGCACGACGGTTGCGAGCGATGTACGGAGGGTTCAAGAACTTCGAGTATGGTCCCGCGAAGCGCTCCGCGAACCTTAGCGTTAACTTGAAGGAGTACATTGTCACCCGGCAACGCGTAGGGGACGAAGCAGACTTCCCCATTGACCCTGCAAAAGCCGTCGCCCCCGTTCGCGAGGCCGGTGATCTCAACTTCGTGGGTCACTCGTCTTCCCGTTCGCGTTTAGCCATCATGCGATCGTGCAGACGCATTCGCCTTAGAATCTCAGGAAGGTGTCGATCGAGCGCTGCCTGCGAATCTCCTTCAAATGCAATGAGGAGCGATCGAGCTTGGGTCGCCAATTGCGAAGGCGCGAGAATCTCTTTGCTACCGATTCGTACCGAGCAGGCCGCTAGATCTTGCGAACCCAGCACAATCTGCGCTTTACTCTCGGCGAGCAGAATCAATCCACGTTCCTCGGTAATTACGGCGCCGATTTCGCTAAATCTAGTGCCGCTATCCGGCTCTCGGGAGACTCTGAGATTCATCTGATATTCGCAATTCTCAGGCTGGTCCAATTCAAAGCTTTCAGTAATTGCGGGGCCAACTTTCACTTCTCGTCGTCCGCAGTTAAAGAATGTGGCAGTTCTTAGGAGTCCGGGCGCATCGTGAAAGGCCAGTTGTTCAATGCGCACTTCGATCTCCGGGCGTCTGTAGGCACCCACGAGCGAGGCCCCAAGATCGTCGCAGGCCTCACTCCACTCAACTTCGCCAAAATCTTCTATGCTTAATGTATTCCCGTCCACGTCGACAGAGAATTCCGGGTTTTTCGCCGCCGCCCATTCATATTCACCGGGCTTGTGCAGCAGATTCGTCGTGCGACCCGTGAAGCCGGACCAGACCCGTTCGAGCCATTGGTTGCCGACACGCACCAGCCCATGATCGATGTGCGTATATGCACGCTCGCCGTCCCGCGTAGGCTCGTCTGAGAATAAGATCGACATGACATGCACCTGAGGCTATCCGGCTAGGGTTCCAGTCCATTCTACAGAAATTGGTCCTTAGGGCAGCACTTCAGGCCTCGATGGAAGCGCCGTTCTGCTAGAGTGTGTGTATGTCGAACAAAGACGGCCAGCGGAAGCGCGAAGTGGCTGTACGCCGTGAATATGGCCGACTCGCTGCCGTCTACGATAAGCGATGGACGCATTACGTGCGCGCGAGTGCCGAGCAGACACTGGATAGGATTAATCTGACGGAATCGGAATTGCTGCTGGACGTTGGATGCGGCTCGGGCGAGGTGTTGCAAAGCTTGAGGCGAATGTACCCTTCGGCCGGGGCCGTAGGCATCGACATCAGCCTCGACATGCTGCGCGTGACGAAAGAGAAATCGGTTCCCAATGTTC
Organism: Candidatus Hydrogenedentota bacterium; assembly: GCA_030123645.1. GTDB lineage: Bacteria > Hydrogenedentota > Hydrogenedentia > Hydrogenedentales > JASJYE01. The sequence goes on from JASJYE010000117.1 coordinate 5,249, forward strand.
CGCTCACCTCGGGCAGCGCCGCTGCTCTTCCTTTTCCTTCAGAGACCTTCGACATTGTGACCTCGACGAGCGCCTTCCACTATTGGCGCGACCCCATGCTGTCTTTGGATGAACTCCTACGTGTGCTCAAGCCGGGCGGCCGGATGGTGATTACCGACTGGTGCCATGATTATCTCGCTTGCCGAATCTGCGACCAATACTTGCGTCTCTTCAACGCGTCCCATTTCAGGACGTACGGCAAGGAGGAGCTTGGAGGGCTACTGACCGCGGCACACTTTGAAGACGTGCTCGTCGAGCGATACAAGATCAGTTGGCTCTGGGGAATGATGACTGCACAGGCCCGGCGCCCGGCTTAGCCCGCTCCGACGAAGGCCGCTACGCCGACGATTTCAATTTGTGTTTATCCATGAAATCCGTGGACGACAAGTCTTGATCTTGGTGGATCGACAGGCGCCTCTACGTCTTGGCGTGAGGTCCGCCGGAGCTGCCAGCGTGCGCACGAGCCCCTATAGACTACACACGCCCGTTGTACTTGGCAGTTGAATTCGCCCTGGGAAACAATGGGTAAATTGTTGACAGGGCGGCAGGGACCGCGCTCTTCCCAATGCGGCCGAGGTGGAACTCGGCCCTCCCGGTGCGGCTTGGGCACGGGGAAAGCTGGGGCTGGAATTCTTTGTTTGACATGGCTTCTAGATTGTGTCACTGTTTCGATACAATGACACCAATCAGAGTGTTTCAGAGAGCCAATCATGCTTCATCTGACCATTAGTCAGGGTGACGGCGTCCCGATTTATCTGCAACTGGTGCGGCAGATCAAAACGCTGATCGCGACGGGCCGTCTCAAGCCTGACGGTGAGCTGCCGCCGGTCCGGGTGCTTGCCCAACAACTCGTGCTGAACCCCAATACTGTGGTGCGGGCCTATCGTGAGCTCGAAGTGGCGGGCCTCATCTATAAGAAACGCGGCGCGGGGACTTATGTCTCGTCCGAAGTGACGCCGTACACGGATGCCGAATGCCGGCGCATCCTCGCGGAACGGGCGGACGCGCTGGTGGTGGAAGGTCTCAATCTCGGCTACGACGAAGATAAGCTTGTCGCTTTGTTGCGAGAGCGCCACAAGACCCTGCGTCGCGATGCGCCGGACGAAGAAGGAGCGTAGCGTATGGATCCCGTTATCAAGATCAGCCGACTCTCGCACAGCTACGGCCGCAAGCTGGCTCTCGACAACGTGAGCTTTGAAATTGGCCAAGGGCGTGTATTCGGTCTTGTAGGTGAGAACGGCGCGGGCAAGACAACCTTGATTAAGCATCTGCTCGGTTCTTTGAGCCCCGATAGAGGCAACGTGAGCGTGTTCGGCATTGAGCCGACGCGGAATCCGTCTGCCGTATTGTCCCGGATCGGATACCTCTCGGAGGACCGCGATCTCCCGCAATGGATGCGCGTGGGCGAGCTGATGCGTTACACGCGCGCGTTCTACCCGGATTGGGATGAAGGCTATGCGGAACAACTTCGAAAAAAGTTTCGCCTCGAACTCGACGCGAAAGTGCGAAACCTTTCACGAGGTGAAAAGGCCCGGGCAGGCCTGCTCGTGGCACTTGCGCACAGGCCCGAGTTGCTCCTGCTCGACGAGCCGTCCTCGGGGCTCGACGCCGTGTCGCGTCACGACATCCTGGCCGTGGTCGTGCGGTCCGTGGCCGAAGAAGGGCGCACGGTGGTCTTCTCTTCGCATCTGCTCGATGAGGTCGAGCGCGTGGCCGACGAGGTCGCGATGTTTCACCGGGGCAGACTGGAACTTCTCACGTCGATGGATGAGCTCCGGGCCACGCATCAACGAATGGTCGTGGAATTCAGCGAGGAGATGAGCGAGTTCCCCGAAGTTCCGGGCGTTTTGCACGCGGTGGGGGAGGGACGCGAATGGGCCGTCGTCTGCCACGGCGACCCCAAGACCACGCGCTCTGCCATCGAAAAAGCCGGGGCCCGTATCTTGGAAGAGACGATTCCCTC
>JASJYE010000478.1 GCA_030123645.1 Candidatus Hydrogenedentota bacterium
GACGCCTTCACCCCGCGTATATGCAAGCCATCCACACGCACAAGCCCCCAAGGGGGGAAATAACTCTACCAGAGGTACAGGCCTATTGCCATCAGACCTAATGCCAAGGGCGCTTGTGGCAAAACATTTTTTTGACAGGATTAACATGATGAACAAGATATTGAATATAGCCGTCGTATTCTCAGTAGCGCAGGAAAAGGTCGAAAAAATCTTGTCAATCCTGTTCATCCTGTCAAGAGAACAATTTCACGGCCGGGCCTGTGAATTGTCTGCCCCCTTAACGTCCTCTAGAACATCTCCAGTTGGTTTCCAGTGAGTTTCTCGAAGCTCTGACTGAAAATGTGCAGGATGCTGTCGGCGACGGGCGCAAGCTGCCGGTCGAGGTAATGCGCGTAGTCGAAGGGCGATTGCAGTTTCTCGGCGGGCTCGGGCCCGTTGAGCGTGATCGCATACGACACCCACTGCCGGGCCTTATCGAGCTTGCGCGCGGCCTGGACATGGGGCGGCACGTTCTTCGTGTATTCCTCGAGCTTCCGCCGCAGCCGTTTGCGGTACATCAGCTTGTCGTCGTACTTCCCGTCGAGCAGGTCCGCGGCGACTTGGCGCACATAATCCTCGTAGGGCTCGTTGAAAAAGATGCGGCGGTACAGCTCGCGCTGGAACTCGCGCGCCAAGGGCGTCCAATCCGTCCGCACGGATTCCAGGCCCTTGAACTGCATCTCGAATTCGCCCTGCGCGTTGCGCACATGGCCCGCATAGCGTTTCTTGCTGCCTTTTTCGGAGCCGCGGATCGTCGGCATGAAGAAACGGATGTAATGCGTCTCGAACTCGATCTCGAGAAAGGATTCGAGGTCGAATTCGCTCAGAATCGTCTCCGTCCACCATGCGTTGAGCGCCTCCGCGAGGCGGGTCCCAACCGCGCGGGCCTCCTCTTCCTCGACGCCGCTGCCGACCAGCACGAAGAGCGAGTCCGTGTCCCCGTAGATCACCCGGTAACCTCGCTTCTCGATGAATTCGCGGCTCCGCGTAATGAGTTCGTGCCCGCGAAGCGTAATCGAAGTGGCAAGTTTCGGGTGATAGAACCGGCACCCAGGCGACCCGAGCACGCCGTAGAAACTGTTCATAATGATCTTGATGGCGGTCGCAAGCGGCGTTTTCTTCCGCCGCTTCGCCTCGTCGCGCGCCTGCCACATCTCTTGGATGAGCCCCGGCAGGATGTGTGTGTGGCGCGAGAAGGTCGCCCCCCGGAATCCCGGTATCGGGTCGTCGCCCGGAACGGCCATCCCCAGCGGATCGATCTGGAAGGTCCGAATGATACTTGGATACAGGCTTTTGAAGTCGAGCACAAGGACGTTGTCGTACAGTCCCGGAACGGAATCCATCACGTAGCCGCCCGGGCTCGCGACCGGCTCCTCCACAGTGCCGAGATCGGGCGCGACATAGCCCTCCCGGTGCAAGCGTGGCAAATAGAGAAAGTCGACCGCCGCCACCGACCCGCCCTGGCGGTCCAGCGCGAGCCCCGTCAGCTTTGCGCGCTCGGTCGCGAAGCCCACAAGGTCGGCGTGCGCGAAGATCTCCGACACAAGGCGGCAGTCCTCGAGGTTGTATGACGCGAGCGCCGGTTTGTCCTCGCGAAACATGCGCCGGATCTCGTCGACCTTCGCGTCTTCTGTTTCCTGAATGAGCTTCTGGCGTCCAAGCATCTCGTGCGCGACGTAATCCAAGCCGTAGCGTTCAAAGGACCAGAAGCCAAGCCGCAGAAGCTGAATGCCGTCGAGCACCATCCGGCCGGGCACGCGCGCGATCGCCAATTGCCGCGGGACCGACGGCGGAACGATATCGGCCCGCCGGGAATCGCGCCCAAGCGAAAACGGAATACCGAGTTCCTTGCATTTTCGTTGCAGGAACATCAGATCGAAATCGACAACGTTCCAGCCGATAATCAGGTCGGGGTCGTTCTGCGCCATCCAGGTCAGAAAGGCCTCGAGCAAGGCCCTCTCGTCCGGGCGATACTCGATGCCATCCGAGCCGGGCAGCTCGCCCACCATGAACACGCGCTCAACTTCAGGCCCGGCGACTGCGATCGAATACAGCTCACCCGAAAGACCCGCTGTC
>JASJYE010000479.1 GCA_030123645.1 Candidatus Hydrogenedentota bacterium
TAAAGCAAGTAAGGTGAGTAGGTTAGCAAAGGATGGACGCGGCATCTGGAGAATTGCTTTCTTAACAGGTGCGTAGCGACGTGGCAATCTCTTCTTCCCAAGTGCCTTCGGTTAAAGAGCGGAACCACCGGTTTGGTATAGCAACGCGCAAAACGTACCCTCTAGAACTTAAAGCGCTCTAGCAGCCGCGTTATTCTTTTAGCACGGGCTGCTACGGAAGAATCCCGCTCTCCTTGAGCGCATCGATGACGCGCTGCGCCGATTCCTCCAGGCTGAGCGCGCCAGTGTCGATGACGATTTCCGGATTCTTCGGGGCTTCGTAGGGTGCGTCAATCCCCGTGAAATCTTTAATCTCTCCTGCGCGTGCCTTTTTGTAGAGGCCCTTCGGGTCGCGCTCTTCACAGATGTCCAGGGCGCAGTCCACGTGAATCTCGAAGAAGCGGCCCTCCGGCACAAGCGCCCGCGCCATGTCGCGGTCCTCGCGGTAGGGTGAGATGAACGCCGTCATGACGATCGTGCCGCCTTCCACGAAGAGATTTGCGACTTCGCCGATGCGCCGGATGTTCTCGGCGCGGTCCTCGGGACTGAATCCAAGGTTTTTGTTGAGACCGTGCCGGATGTTGTCGCCATCGAGCACGATGGTATGGCAGCCCTGCGCATGGAGGAGGTTTTCGACCTCAAGCGCGATAGTCGACTTCCCGGAGCTGGGAAGGCCCGTGAACCAAAGGCACGCGGCGCGATGGCCGTGCAGCTTCTCCCGGTCCTCGCGGCCGACGGTTGCTTCGTGCCAAGTGATGTTTGTGGCTTTAACGTTGTCGCTCATGCTGATTTCCTTGTCCGGTTGCTTCGTTTGGCGATCTTGGCTACTTCGCGGCGGTCGCCCACTTGATGAGTACCTGGGCCACCTCGGGCCGGCTGAATTCGGGCGGTGGCTCCTGGCCGTTGTCGAGCATCTCCCGTACTTTGGTGCCGCTCAAGAACACATGGTTTTCCTTGTCGTGAGGGCAGGTTTTGATCGAGGCCATGTTCCCGCAGGCCTTGCAGAAAAAGGAGTGCTCGAAGAACAGCGGGGTAATCGCAAGCCCGCCCTCCTCGATTTCGTCGAAGATATGATGCGCGTCGTAGGTCCCGTAATAGTTGCCCACCCCGGCGTGATCGCGTCCGACGATGAAATGCGTGCACCCGTAATTCTGACGGTAGATGGCGTGCATCACGGCTTCACGCGGGCCTGCGTAATACATGTTCACGGGCATAATGGAGAGCATGGTCCGGTCTTTGGCGTAGTAATTCTCGATCAGGACGTTGTAACAGTCCATGCGCACATCGCCCGGGATGTCGTCGCTCTTCGTCGTGCCCATCAAGGGATGGATCAGAAGGCCGTCGCAAATCTCCAACGCGGTCTTCGTGAGATATTCGTGCGCGCGGTGGACGGGGTTGCGCGTCTGAAAGGCAACGATACGTTTCCAGCCGTTCTCTTCGAAGCGCTGGCGCGTTTGGGCGGGCGGCAGGTTGTACTCCTGGTGCTCGACCTCCCGCGCCTTCAGCACATCGATGTCGCCTGCGAGATAGACGGGGCCGTGGGCGTACACGCGTGCCACGCCGGGATGCGCCTCGTCGGTCGTCCGATAGACCTTCTCGGCGAGTTCTTTCTTTTCGATGCTGAATTTCTCAGAGAGGTGTAGAATCGCGACGATGTCGCCGCGGTCGTCCTCGATCGCCACTTCGGAGCCGACTTCGAGCCGGTCGGCATCTTCCTGGCTGGCGGGCAGCAGAATCGGAATGGTCCAGACGACGCCCGGACGCAGGAGCATGTGGTCCAGGACGCTCCGGGTCTGCTCTTCGTTCATGAAGCCGCAGAGCGGGCTCACAATCCCCTTCGCGATACCGTCGATATCGAAGGCAGTGAAGTCCGATACTGTGATTCTGGGCAGGTCCTGGACCTTCGCCTGGGCCGTTTCGAGCGCGGCGCCGGTTAGAAAACGGTCGACGAGATCTCCGCCATGTGGCGCAATAGGCATGTATCGTTCTCCTTGGGATAGGGCCGCTGGAACGCTTGAGAACTGCTCGGACAACTCAAACCCAAGCGGTGGTTCCAGCGAGGAATGGGCGCAAAG
>JASJYE010000480.1 GCA_030123645.1 Candidatus Hydrogenedentota bacterium
AAGACGCAACTGTTCCGTAATCTTAGTCGTTTGGTTTAAGAGATTGCCACGGTCGCTCCGCTCCCTCGCAATGACAAGGTGAGGGACTATTTGACAGGAATCGGACGTGACAGTAAGATACGCGATTCGTTTTCGCCTGTATTTTCGTGTATTTTCGTGTTTATTCGCGGTGGGATCCTGAATTTTTCTGGAGAGGCGGGTTTGATGCATCCATACAGAACGCATACGTGTGGCGAGTTGCGCTCGGGTGACGCGGGGCAGGAGGTGCGTCTGTCGGGTTGGGTGCATCGTAAGCGGGACCATGGCGGGGTGATTTTCATCGATCTGCGGGACCATTATGGCCTCACGCAGGTGGTGGTACGTCCGGACATGCCGTTTTTCGGCGAGGCGGAAGGGGTCCGCAATGAGAGCGTGATTACGGTGACGGGGAAGCTCATCAAGCGCCCGGGCGAGACGGTGAACCCGGAGATGGCGACGGGTGAGGTGGAGCTGGTGGCGGAGGAGTTTAATGTCGAGAACCCGTCGGAGATTTTGCCGTTTACGGTGAACCAGGAGCTGGAGGTGCCGGAGGAGACTCGGCTGGAGTACCGTTTCCTCGACTTACGCCGTGAAAAGATGCAGCGGAACATTCTGCTGCGTTCGGAGACGGCGGCGCTGATGCGGCGGCACTTGCGTGAGCGGGGATTTCATGAGTTGCACACGCCGATTCTGACCAGTTCGTCGCCGGAGGGTGCGCGGGATTACCTGGTGCCGAGCCGGCACTATCCGGGCAAGTTTTACGCGCTGCCGCAGGCGCCGCAGCAGTTCAAGCAGTTGTACATGGTGGCGGGCTTCGACAAGTACTTCCAGATCGCGCCTTGTTTTCGCGATGAGGATTCGCGTGCGGACCGGAGCCCGGGCGAGTTCTATCAACTCGATCTGGAGATGTCGTATATCACGCAGGACGATCTCTTCGACGAGGTGGAGCCGCTGATGGTGCGGCTGTTCAAGGAATTGACGAATAAGCGGATGATGTTTGAAAAGTTTCCGCGGCTGCCGTACAAGACGGTGATGGACAAGTACGGGACCGATAAGCCCGACCTGCGCTTCGCGCTCGAGCTCGTCGATGTGACGGATATTTTTCATGACTGCGAGTTGAAGATTTTTAAGAACGCGGCGCACGGAGGGGGTGTGGTCAAGGCGATCGCCGCGAAGGGCGCCGGGGGGAAATCGCGAAAGTTTTTCGACGACGCCGAGGCCTTTGCGAAGGCTGAAGGCGCGAAGGGCTTGGCGTGGATCACGCTCAAAGAGGGCGAGATGAAGGGGCCGATCGTGAAGTTTCTGAGCGAGGGCGAACGGTCTGCTTTGGCTGAGCGTGCGGGTCTTGAGGACGGTGACGCGTGCTTTTTCGGGGCCGGGGACCGCGGCGAGACGAACGCGCTGCTGGGCAAGGTCCGGCCCTATCTCGCGGGGCAGTTGGATCTCATCGACCGCGATCAAGTGGCATTTTGCTGGATCGTCGACTTCCCGATGTTCGAATTTGACAAGGAGGCGCAGAAGATCGATTTTTCGCACAACCCCTTCAGCATGCCGCAGGGCGGACTGGAGGCGCTGGAGAACGAGGATCCGCTGGACATTTTGGCGTACCAATATGACATCGTGTGCAACGGGGTCGAGTTGTCGTCGGGCGCTATCCGCAACCACCGGCCGGACATCATGCTCAAGGCCTTCGAGATCGTCGGCTACTCGGAGGATTTCGTGAAAGACAAGTTTCCGGCGCTGTGGAAGGCATTTCATTATGGGGCGCCGCCTCACGGAGGGATCGCGCCCGGCTTGGATCGCATCGTGATGCTGCTGGCGGACGAGCCGAATATCCGGGAGGTGATCGCGTTTCCGATGAACCAGCGCGCTCAGGACCTGCTGATGAACGCGCCGAACGATCCGCTGCCGGGTCACCTCGAAGAACTGCATCTGGAGGTAAAGCTTCCGCCGGAAGAGGACGAGGTCTAGTGGTATGATTCGCAATTGACGGTGTTTATGGAGACGTTCATACAACGGCCCGCGCTGCATAGGGATACGCCGCAAGAAAAGGGACAGACACGTCTTCGCTCGTACCTCGCTTCGCTTGCGTC
>JASJYE010000481.1 GCA_030123645.1 Candidatus Hydrogenedentota bacterium
CCCGGCTCGGACTCGACGACGACTTCCTTGCGAACCAGTTCCTGAATGGTCTCGTAGGCGAGGTAGGGGTTGACGGCGCCGGCGCCGTAGCCCGTAAGCAGGCACATGTGCATCACTTCGCGCGCCTCGCCGGTCTCCGCGACAATGCCGCAAGCGGAACGTTTTTGCTCCCGGACCAAATGATGGTGCACGCCCCCAACAGCTAAGAGGATGGGCATAGGGACGTCGGTTTCGGAAGCGCCGCGGTCGGAAAGCACGAGGAGAGAATGTCCATCGTCGATTGCCTGCCCGGCTTCGGCGCAGACGCGGTCGAGCGCGTTCTCGAGACCGGCCACGCCCTCCGAAACCGGGAAGAGCGTGGAGATCGTTTTCGACTTAAGACCCGGCTCGTCGATTGCGCGAATGAACTGAAGCTTCTCGTCGGTGATGATGGGCGAGCGCAAGTGAAGTTGCTGGCAGTGTTCAGGCGTCTCATCGAGGAGGTTGCGCTCGAAGCCGATATCCGTCTCGAGCGACATGACGATCTCTTCGCGAATTGGGTCGATCGGCGGATTGGTGACTTGCGCGAACAACTGCTTGAAATAATTGAAGAGCAGTTGCGGCCGTAGTGAGAGCACGGCGAGCGGCGTGTCGTTGCCCATGGAGCCGACGGGCTCTTTGCCGGCTTTCGACTGCGCCATGGGCGCCAGAAGGATCTCGAGATCCTCGCACGTGTATCCGAAAATCATCTGGCGTTCGAGCAAGGGGCTCTTCTCGAGTTCCAGACCGTTCGAGGAGGGCTTTAAGTCTTCCGGCAGGCCCACGCGATGCATGTCGATCCATTTGCGGTAGGGCTGTCTGGAGGCCAGGCCTTCTTTAATTTCCTCGTTGCTGACGATACGTTGCTCTTCGGTGTCGATCAGCAGCGTACGTCCAGGTTCCAGCCGGCCTTTTTTCACGATGGAGTTTTGCGGAATATCCAACACCCCCACTTCCGAAGCCAGAACCACGAAATTGTCGTCCGTGACCAAGTAGCGTGAGGGACGCAGACCGTTTCGGTCGAGGACGGCGCCGACCTGGACACCGTTTGAGAAGGCGAGTGCCGCGGGCCCGTCCCAGGGCTCCATCATGCTCGCGTGGTATTCGTAGAAGGCTTTGAGGTCGTCCGGCATGCTTTCATGACCGGACCATGGCTCGGGGATGAGCATGCCGACGGCGTGGGCAAGATCGCGGCCGCCGCGAGCGAGTAGCTCGAAGGCCTCGTCGAAGCTTGCGCTGTCGCTCGCATTGGGGGTCAGGATGGGCGCGAGCTTTTTCACGTCTTCTCCGAAGAGGGGACTTGCGAGATGGGGTTCACGCGACCGCATCATATTGATGTTTCCACGCAAAGTGTTAAACTCGCCATTGTGGCAAACGAATCGATAAGGATGAGCCAGTTTCCATTCTGGCAGGGTGTTCGTACTATAGCGCTGGTGAATGAGCGCGATGGCCGTCACGAAGCGCTCGTCGGAGAGGTCCATGTAGTACTGATCAATCTGATAGGCAAGCATGAGGCCTTTGTAGACGATGGTCCGGGCTGACATGCTCGGGATGTAAAACTGCTCGGCCTGCTCAATACCTGAATCGACGACGGCGCGCTCGATTTGTTTGCGGATGACGAAGAGCTTTCGTTCGAAGGCGTCGGTGTCGAGTCCCTCGGCGCGCTTGATAAATACTTGCTGGATAACGGGTTCACGATCTCGTGCGAGCCAGCCTAGGGCCTCGGCGTTTCGGGGTACGTCGCGCCAGCCGAGCAGGGACTGCCCCTCTTGGGCCATGAACTTCTCCATGATCCGGACACAGATTTCGCGGTCGCCTTTCGCGTGGGGCAGGAAGACCATGGCTGCGGCGTAAGCGCCAGGCTCGGGGAGGTCGAAGCCTAGCTTTTCGGATTCTTCGGAGAAGAAGCTGTGGGGGATTTGGAGGAGGAGTCCCGCGCCGTCGCCGGTCTCAGGATCGCAGCCGCAGGCGCCTCGATGAACCAGGTTTTCGAGGACGACGATGCCTCTGCGGACGAGGTCATGGGTGCGGCGGCCATCGATGTTTGCGACGAATCCGAAGCCGCAGGCATCATGCTCGTA
>JASJYE010000118.1 GCA_030123645.1 Candidatus Hydrogenedentota bacterium
GCAGCCGACGCCGCAACAAGCAGATAGGCGACAGATCAATCGTGAAATGCCCTAGTGAGCTATCCGGGATAAGAACGATTGAATGTGGAACGCCCTCCCCTAAGAGCGGGAGGGCGTTTTTTTCTCGTCCCTTTAGTGTGCGCGCCGCGCTGCAGGTTATGCTCCGAGGCTCTGCGTCGCGAAAAGATGCTCCTGCGAGCTGGGCGGATAATAGTCGCGCATGCGTTTGTAGGTGTGCCGCTCGAGCGCGAGGTTTCCCATACGTTGATAACAGGCGACTAAATTAGGGAATACCGTGTTCAAGCCCTCGTAATCCGGGAAGCTCTGCAGTAAATCTTCGTAATAGAGCGAAGCTTTTTCATAGTTTTGCAGGTTCGAGTAGTACAAGTTCGCCAGCCGGTATAGGTTTGCGGCCGTTTCCGAGCTGTTACGGTTGACAGCGAGTTCGCGTTCATAGTTCTCGATGTCGGCCCGAAGCCGCGCGTCTCGGGTCAGGGTCGTCCATTTGCTTTTCGCCTGTTGCGGCCCGCGCCCGCCCGGGGCTGCCGTGGTTTCACCCGTTGACCGGACCAGACTTCCCTCAGCGGTGGCCTCCTCCCGGGAGGCGCCCCATAGCGCCACCGTCAGCAAGACGGCGATAATCGCGATGAGATGCCAGTTTTTCTTTATGCCCTCGAATACTAGCGACTTGCTCATAGAACGGCCAACTCCCTCCAGGAGACTGGGAACAACATCAGAATCGTATCCGACCCGATCATTCGCATTCCCCCGCTAAATGCGTTCACCAGCGCAGGCACCTGATAGATTGAGGGGACTTGCCCCCCCATGTTAAAGTATTCGCCAACGACGGTCCCGATGATGTTCGTTTGCCTGTCGACGATGACTTTGTCCTGCGCGTAAAAAGCTCCCATGATTTCAATCTGTGCTCTCATGCCGAGGTTCAATATATTTTCTGCCATGAGCCCAAGCAGGTTATCGGGAAAGGCATCGGCCATAAGGTTCACGGTGATGTTGACATTTCCTGTGCCGCCGCCGCCGCCATCCAGGGCAAGCAGGGTCCCTTTGCCTTCGTAATTAATGATTTTGTTTCGGCCGTTTCCGGCGAGAAAGTTTATATCTCCGTCCACGGCGATGCGGCCGTTGACAACCATCGTATTGGTCGCACCGTCGAACCAGACGTAGTATTCCTCAGAGTTAAGGTCGGCTTGCAGCGGCATGCCTTCGTCACCGGGTGCGACACCTGCTACCTCCACTCCGGTCGTGGCATTCCAATAGTAGCTGTCCCCGCCGGACTGAAACGTCATATCGCCCGTGTACACCTGCTGGAAGCCAACACTTGCATCCGCGTCCGTCTCCAAGTAATAGGCCAAATGGTCGCGGCCTCTGTCGTTCGTATAGGTCGGAAAGGCAACCATGTCCCCCAGGTCATACTTGTTGTCCCAACCGTTATCGCTATAGACGTTCTCCGGATTGCCGTCTACATCGATGGCCGTGCCCGTCCAACCATCGGTCACATAAACGCTGTCCATCGTCTCCTTGAAGGAGTTGCCGGCCACGTGCTCCTGGCCGACCTCGCTGTTGCCCGACATGCCGACCAGACCGTTTTTGACTCGTAAGGTCGCGTTTAACGTCTCAATGCCGATGTCGCCCTCGAAGTCCGTGGTGGGCAGGCCCGGTATACGCGACCGGGCGTCCGCACTCAGACCTTCATAGTTGTTATGAATGAGGCTCGTGCCGCTGAGGTCCATGGCAGCAAGCGCGATACCACCGGCGCCGAGGCTGTCGCCCAGAAGGTGCACCGACCCGTGGATGCTGACATTACCGTTGATCAGCAGACCATCCTGGCCGGCCCCGGCGAAGATCGCATTCTGCCACACGTTGACGTTGACGCCTTCAAAGATGCGTTCGGCGCGCCGGATCACCGTAGGAGCATTCTTCCAGATCACCCGCGAGGCGGCATAGGATGAAATATAGCCGCCGTCGGCTTCCGGGCCGAGGTCGATCTGGCCGTCGCCGTTGTTGTCGACACCGTCGTTGGCCCACTCAAAGCTGTAGGCGAAGTATTGGACTTGCGGACTCCTCGGAATACTCACCGGATTGACGAGTGGATCGCCGAAATTGGGAAGGCCTTGTGTGAAATCATAGTTCGGATTGACACCCACAAAACCGACGCCATCGGCGTTGAAATTTGCCTGCGCCTGCGCGAAGGCCGATTCGATGCCCTCAAAGCAGTTCTGATAGTCGACGTGTTTGTCGACGTGGCGTGCATTGTTCATGATGCGGCTCGAGGCGTAGGTCGCCGTAAGCCCCATGACAACTAAAAACATAAGGGCCATAATGAGGGCCATCCCCTCGTCGCGCTTAGTCCGGCTCAGATCCATCGAATTGCCTCCAAGGTACCAGGGTCATCAGTTCCTCGGCGAAACGAGTTCGTCAAGCCGTGTCACCATGGTCGGACCCCTCGGGTCCGGCTGATGCCTCATGATCAAGGTGACTTGAATGGTTCCCCCGCCCACGTCTTGGAAGACGAGTCCTCCAATCGGCGTATTGTAGAAATCGTTCGTTACTACCACCGGCGAGATATGATTTGCGAGGACCCGGGCGACCGTCCCGTCCTGCCGGATCTGGACGAGCTGCGTCGCCGTCTGTCCATCGCCGTTCGCATCGTTAAAATCGAGGGTATACCAGAGCTGCTGCGTTAACCCGAGCGAAAGGTCTTGGTTGAGCGCCGTCCCATTCCCGTCGACGTCCGATACGCGCTGAAACGCAAGGTTCGTCGTCGGGTTGTTGTCCACTGGAACGAAGCCGACGCCGCCATTCGTCTGTAGCGTGTCCGCTTGCGCCATCCGAATGTTCTGGACGATGCTCGCCATGGCGAGGCGCGACTCTTGGCGCAGCATGATGAGTGAATCCTGCGTCTTCGCAGCGGTGACCATTCCCATTGCGATGCTGTAGAGCGCGCCCATAATAACGAGAAGCGCGCCCAGCACCATGGTGATTTCAATGAGCGTGAAGCCCCCTTCGGAGCTGTGACGTTTAGTGATTGCGTTCATCTACCTGCCTCAATATCCGATCATCGTCGACGACCGAAAATTCGGGCCGCCTTCATAATATTGGCCTTCCAGTCCGGATGCCTTGAAAACCTGGACCACAATTTCAATAGGATTGGGCGGGTCGACCACCGTAGAGGGGTCCTCTACGCCCACGAGGAACCACCGGTCGTAGGCGGCCGACTGAGTTTGATCGGTTTGCCCGGAATCGTTCTGCGGAAGGACGGCCCACACAGACACCTTCGCTTCACCCATCCCCGGAATGAAGACGGTTCCATTCTCGGGATTGTCCGAGGGGACTTCGTAGCTCAGAATGCCGACGATCCCGCGTCCTCGCATGTCCTCGAAAACGCTTCGGTTGAAGCTAGACGTGACGGCTTTCTGCTCGGAAATCGTATTGTGGCTCGCGAAGGTGATCAGAGTGCCCGACAAAAGGACCATGCTGCTAGAGAAAATAGCCGCCGTGATCATCAATTCGATCATCGTGAGGCCCGCATTGCCTCTGTGTATATGCTGTTTTTCCATAAGACTTCGTCTCCTTAGTGATTGGGCTCCCGACTTCTCGCCTTACTCGCCCGGGCCTCATATAACCTATCGGCCTGGAACGGCTTAAGTTATCTCTTAGATTAATTTTTACCATAGAATCAGCGACATGCGAAAGCGATCCAGCGGCATTCCAGGCGAGCATGCGGCTAAGATCTTATATAACAGTAATTTAAGACCGCGAAGTAATTCTCCGGCCTATCTGTAATTTATTGACTAAATCTAGTCATATGAGCACTTTTAGTCTCTGAGATTTTTGCCGGCCTGCGAGCACTTTTATCACAGAGTCCCTCCGGCCCGAGAGGGCGGCGAACACGAAGCATGCGATTGGCGTATACAGCACGAAACCCGTCGAGGGCCGCTGGCCGTACGAGGACCCCGCCCTTTACGAGCGCATGATGACCTCCGAAACAATCGGCCAGACCGGCCACGTCGAATCCGGCTCCCCAGTGAACACCTTCCGCTTCGCCATCCTCGAACTCCCCCACTCCCGCCGTCCGAGAGTCTCCCAGGTTTGTGGCGCTTGCACCTCGGATGATAGGGTGCTTCCACTAGTCAAGCCCGGAGCAGTGTGGTACTCGCTGGAATCCCAAACGAGCCAAGTACGCGAGGGAGCGCACATGGATAGAGAAAGCCTCAAATGGCTTCTCATCGGCCTGGGCGGCGCGGCCATGACGTTCCTTCTTATGGCCGGCGCCGGCCTGTATTTTTACTCACTTGCCGATCGGTTCATCTATGAGGGGCCCACGCAGTCCGGCATGGAGAAGCGCGCCGAGGCTGAGGCTGAATACTTCGAAAAGCTGGAGGAGTATGGACTCCAGGATCGGTATACGATCGTGACGTCCGAGGGCGAGTGGCGTGACGTCCTGTATGAGCAAGGGGACTTCGAAGCCGTCGATGATTATTTGGAGAAGCTATTCAACTCCGATGACGAGCAAGAGAGTTCTTTTGAATACTCCTCCCTTTGCAACGGCCTTGGTTCCTTTCCTTACGGCTCCGACCCTGATAGGATGCGGGCCGTACTTGATCGCTGGCTCGAGGCGCGTCCCCACTCGCATTGTGCGCGCGTCGTTCTCGGACGTTTTCTCGTCAATTACGCCTGGGCCTGGCGGGGCGGTGGCTATGCAGACACTGTTAGCGATGAAAGCAGAGCGAAGTTTCGCAGTTTACTCAAAGAAGCTCGCACAGTGCTTGAAGAAGCACGATTGAACCGTCCCCACGACGCCGAACCCTCTAACATTCTCCTCTCCGTGGCCTTGGGTCTTGGGCTCCCGCGCGAGACGATGGAGTCGTATTATGCCGATGCCGTCGAAGCAGCACCACACCATTACGGAGCGCACTCGACAAAATTGGAGTTTATTTTTCCGAAGTGGTATGGGTCCTGGGAGGAGGCAGACGCCTTTCTTCAGGAGTGCCGAGACGACGCCAAGCAGCATCCAAATTTGCGGATCCTTCAGTATTACGGATACAGAGAAATGAGCCGTGCGCGGTCTGGCTATGAAGACATCTTGAAGGACTCGAACAATCAACAAGAAATTACGTCAATTTATGAAGACAGTCTAAAAAAGTGGCCGGACTCGCTCTCGACTTTGTGCAACTATGCATTCGCGCTATACAATTTCCAGGAATACGAGAAGTCGATTGCGGTATTCGAGCAAATCGGAGATCGCTTCCATACTTCGAGCGCGTGGTCGTCCGTGATCGCTTACAACAGGGCACGCGCCGGCGCCTATGCGGCCTATTCCAGCGAGATGGAGAATGTCGATGTGCGTGAAAGCTATATGGATCGCGCGGTTGAACTTGCGCCCTATGATGGCTATCCATTTTTCAAGCGCGGACGGTTTTACGCTCAAGCCGGCCGCATGGAAGAGGCCGAGGCAGATGCGTTGGCGGCCATTGGAATCGACAAGAACTATCTTAAGGCCCATGAGCTCCTTGCTTACGTCTACGCACAACAGAGGCGCTTCAGTGACATTGTCGCCATCTGCGATACGATGCTCGCCGAGGACATCAATGACGAGACTCGAAAATTAATGAATTTCCAGAAGAAAAGGGCGGAAGGATATCCTCAGTCTGCTGGGAACGTGTCGACGAATTAGACGACGTAGAGGAGGCACCTTCGGTATGTTGGGAGAACCTTCTAGTTCCTGAACCGTCCGATGACGATATTGCGCAGACCTAGAACGCGCCGTAACCGCCGTCGATCATGATGGCGTCGCTGGCGAAGTAGACGGCGATACCGCTGAAGGCGTCGCCGGCCAGCAGCGCGGCCTTGCCGGAAAGATCGAAGAGTCCCGTCGTTATCGTCGAATCCCCGACCCTACTTGGGCGTCATGCGGATGGCGCCGTCGAGGCGGATGGTCTCGCCATTGAGCATGGAATTCTCGACGATCTGTTTTGCGAGCATTGCGTACTCCGACGGTTCACCCAGCCGCGCGGGATAGGGGGCCTGTGCGCCGAGAGCTTTTTTCACCTCTTCCGGCATTGCGGCAAGCATGGGCGTGTTGAAGAGACCCGGCGCGATGGTCACGACGCGGATGCCATAGCGCGCGAGTTCCCGGGCGATCGGGAGCGTCATGCCAATGATGCCGCCTTTTGATGCCGAGTACGCGGCCTGTCCAATTTGCCCCTCGAAGGCGGCCACCGACGCCGTGTTGATGAATACGCCACGCTCGCCGCTGGCATCCGGCTCGAGTGCGGTCATGGCGTGCGCCGCCAGGCGGATGACGTTAAACGTGCCGTTTAAGTTCACGTCGATGACGAACTTGAACATGTCGTAGGGGAAGGGGCCGCCCTTGCTCGTAACGCGGCTCGCCGCACCGACTCCAGCGCAATTGACCGCGCCATTGAGCCCGCCGAAGGCCTCCTTGGCGAGATCGACCGCCGCCTGCACTTGGGACTCGTCCGTGACATTGCATTCGATCGCCTTGGCCTTGTCGCCGATGTCCGCAGCGACTTTATTCGCGTTGTCCGCGTTGAGGTCCACGATGACGACCTTTGCGCCCGACTCCGCGAAGAGCCGTGCCGTCGCCTCGCCGAGCCCTGAACCACCGCCGGTCACGATGAAGGTTGCACCTTGTAAATCCATTTGATGACTCCTCTCTTGGTGACGCGCTCGACCCGATAGTTAAGATATGAACGAAAAGTCTACGATACGGCCCGCTTGGTTTGCAAGCGATTTTGAGTTCGTATACGCAACCGGACGTTCCGGCGTAACCGGACGTTCCGGCGTAACCGGACGTTCCGGCGTAACCGGACGTTCCGGCGCAACCGGACGTACCGTCGCAGCCGGACGTACCGGCTACATGAAGTGCATGACGTCGGCGTGGATGCCGCCTTGCTCGACGACCAGGTTTTCCGGGTGGGTCTTCAGTCCTTTATTCTCCTGCCACTGATTCCGCAGGCCGGTTCCGTCCCAATAGAGGTCGCACGGCTCCACGCCCGGAAAGGCCTTCTTGAAGGACTCTGTGGGGGCTGTTCCGTTGTCGGCGTAAGTGTTGCGGCGGATGTAGGTATGGTCGGGGACCCCTGGGAAGCTTTCCTGCGCTTCGTTGGTTTCTGGCGGATCG
>JASJYE010000119.1 GCA_030123645.1 Candidatus Hydrogenedentota bacterium
AAAGGGACTGACGCAAGCGGAGCGAGGTACGAGCGTAGACGTGTCTGTCCCTTTTTTGGTCACGACGGCGGTTTCGCCCTCATCGGCGCCATCGGCATGCTTGCGCTCTTCGCCCTCCTCGGCACCGCCTACGTTAAATACATGATGATCGAGTTCGAAGATACGCGACTTCACCTCGATGAAATCCGCGCCCAACATCTGGCCTCGGGAGGCATCTACGCCGCTATTGGAGAAATCGGCTCCGCGCTCGATAACGGCGAAATCCCCGAGAAGGGATACACAATCAAAGGGAACGCCTATCGCTACGAAGGCGGTGGGCGCGTCGAGTACGAACAGGAAATACAGGTCTCGGTGTCTGACGAATCCGGGCGGATCAATATTAACCACGCCCCGCCCGAACTTCTCGCGGCTTTCGGAATGGACGCCGAGGCCATCGGCAAGCTTAAGGAGGCCATCCCGACCCCCACTGGCTTGCGTTCCGGATCGAGGCGGTGGCTGAACAGCGTCGACGACCTCCTGACACGCAAGATCGTCAATCGCAGGCAATTCGACGCCATCCAGACGGGACTGCTTACCACCTATACCGTGGAGGACCACAGCAACCCCGCCCGCTTCCTTAATCTGAACGCCGCCGACTTGGACGTCCTTGCGGCGATCTTCGGCATAAGCGATCCCGGCGAAGTCAGCCAACTGATGGCAAAGAGGCCGTTCCTAGACTGGCAGGACGCCGTAACCAAGTCCGGACGCGAATCCAGCACCTTCAACGTCAAGCCCCCCCGCTACGCTTCCCGCGAGATGCCACGTGAATTGGACCTTGCATCACGCTGTTTCCGCCTCCATAGCGAGGTAAGCATGAGTTTTAGAGGCATCGCCCGCCGCTCGGTAGCCGCATCGGTCGAGGCCGTCGTGCTCTTCAAAGAAGACGGAAGCTTCGCCATCCGTTTTTGGAACGAAGGCCCGCTAAGGCTCGCGCAATCAGACGAGGGTGCGCCGGAAGCCTCTGAGGCATCCGGCGCGGGCGCGTCGCCCGAGACCCTGCCGGCGGCTGAAGAAGCAGCGCTGGCAGATGAATCCGAGGACGAGACAAACGAAACGACACCGTAGCGCTAACGCATGCGCCGGTGCGTACTGACGGCACGGAGGATAACAGGACATGGCCACGAAAGCGCAGACCAAAAGCGCAGCCAAAAAGAAGCCGGCTAAGAGAAAACCGGCCAAGAAAAAAGCTGCCGCCAAGGCGAAGAGACCCGCGGGTAAGCCCGTGGGCGCTAAAAAGGCCGTCGTAGAGTTGCGGCAGGCTGAGAACCTGATCGAAGCGGAGTTGGACCGGCCGGGGAAGAAGGCCCGTGCCGCGTCGGCCGTACCAAGCGTCAGTGCCGCGGCCGATACCATACTCTCACGCGCGGGCGGCGGCGTACGCAACAAGGAGATCACGGCTTTTCTGCGCCAGCTGGTCATGATGCTCGAGGCGGGCACGCCAATCCTCAAATCGCTAAAATCCCTGGCAGGCCGTGGAGAACGCAAAACGCTCCGCGACATGATCCGAGGAATTACGGAGTTTGTCGAGGCGGGCAACCCGCTGTGGCAGGCCTTCGCGCGTGAGGGAAAACACTTCCCGCCCGTGGATGTGAATCTCATCAAGGCCAGCGAAGCCAGCGGCACGCTCACCTCCGTGCTCAAACGGATCGCCGACTATCGCGAGAAGCGCGAGCGCCTAGACAAGTATCTCCAAGTTGCAATGATCTATCCCACCATTCTGCTTTTCGTGTGCGTGATCCTTGTGATCATCCTCTCCGCCTTCGTCCTCCCTGCCTTCAAGGAGGTCTTCGAGTCCATGGACGCTGAAATCGGCGGCTTCTCCTTATTCGTTATGAACGTGTCCGATTTGATCTCCAACTACTGGTGGCTCCCCTTGGGTGCTATCGCCGGGCTTTATGCCTTCTACAAGCTCTATTGGGTGAAGAACCCTCTGCGGAGACTTCAATCCGACAAGGTCAAGCTCAGACTTCCCATCTGGGGCTCCATCATCCAGCGCGGCGTCATCGCCGATTTCACCCGTACCTTCTCAATGCTCCTACGCAGCGGCATCTCGATGATGGCCACGCTCGACCTCTGCAAGAACTCCGTCACCAACCACGCTTACATCGGCGTCATCCAGGACTTGCGCGACTCCGTCGAGACCGGCGAAGGCCTCGAAGCGCCCCTGCGCCAGGCGGAAAAGGACGGCTACGTCCCGGGCATCGTGGTCGACATGCTGGTAACCGGCGAAGAATCCGGCTCCCTAGATAAGGTCGCCGATCAGATAGCGGATATCTACGAAGAGGAAGTCGAAATCGCAGTCAACGGCATCAAAGAGGCGATTACACCCATTTTCGTCGTCGGCATGGGCGCTGTCGTGGGCTGTATGGTGCTCGCCATGTTCCTGCCCCTGATTTCGATGATCGAGGGCATCGCCGCCGGAGGACTCTAGTGGGGTGAGTCATGCTGATGGACCATTATCACCCCCAGCAAGAACGCTGAGCAAAAAAGGGACTGACGCAAGCGGAGCGAGGTACGAGCGCAGACGTGTCTGTCCCTTTTCTTGCGGCATTGCATGCATAAACGACGCACGGATGGCAGCCGCCGACTTTGAACCACACGACTAGCAGCCCAGAGAGAGCGGCAGGGGCCGATTACTCGGATCCCGGTCCCTGGACAAGCTGTAACCCGCCCAAGCCCACGTCGAAGATCTGTACTGCGCCGCGCGCAGTCGCCTGCATCGCGAACCCTGACGTCCGTCCCCATGGAACGCTAAACTGGGCCTGATCCCCGCCCGGCCGCTTCGCGCAAATCACATAGTCCAAGGGATTGTCTCGAAAGAGCACGAGCTGGTCCCGTAGGCAGCTTTCGGGCCCATAGTGGTTTGTAAAACCCACCGACCAGCGGGCGTCGCGAATCGAGCGACGCGCGCGATGCAGTTTCCCCGAACGACCGCGCAGGTCCAATTCCCCCAGCTCCGAAGTGTAATAGCCAAGATAGCCGTCCAGACCGAAACGGTGCGTGAATGTTGCCGGACCCAGATAATCCCGCGAAAGGGCCGATGCGATCTCCGCGCTTCCCAAACTCACAAGCGTCGGCGCTCGGCAGTCGCTCAGCAGATCGAGCGCCTGCGCAAACTGTTCCCGTGACCCCGCGCTCGTAAGGTCGCCCGTGACAAGGACGATCGAAACGCCCGCTTCATTTATCGCTTTGGTGCTTTGATAAATCCGCGTGTCCCGGCCGGTTTCAGCGCCGATTCGCAGGTTCGTAAGATGCGCGATTCGATAGGAAACCGGAAAGACATCATAGACGAACACAGACCTAGAATTTCGGTCCTCGCCGCCGTCCGAATCCGCCTCGAGTGTATATGTCCCTGCGGCAATCTCCGCTGGAACATGACTCACCCCCTCATAGAGGCCGCTCGGCAACCGCGCCCAAGCGGTCGAAAGAGAATGCGTGGCCGAAACGGAGGTCAACCTGAGTTCAGCCTCCGCCCGCGTAAGTACTGAGAAAGTGCCGCCGCTCTGCACCAGCGCGGGCCGGGCGTCATTCGGAAGCAACACCAAGCCGAGGCTCCCGTCGGCCTCGCGGGCGCACGCGGCCATGCTCAGGAGACACGCGCATGCCGCCGTGAAGACATGCCTCATGGATCCGGCCGCCATGCAGGAGCGCCGTCTATTGAGACATCCTCCGTTAATTGCGTCGTGTTTCGACCGTTTACATCGGTAATGAATACGCTCGGATTTCCGCGTCGATCGGATACGAAGGCAATCCACTTGCCGTCAGGCGACCAGGTCGGCCACCAGCTCGAGGCGCGGGCCTCTACGGCCACCGGATATACCCTCGCCGTCTCCAGGTGCACACGATACACGCCGCGCCGGCCTGAGCGAAACGATTCAAAGGCCAGCCAGTCGTTGTTTGGCGCCCATACCGGGTTCCAATCCGCTGCACGATGGTTCGTCAAGTCCCAAGTGCCTTTGCGCGAGTACAGGAAAATCTCCCGGTCGCCGCCGTCGTCGGACTCGTAGGCAATTGCCTGATGCCGGCGCGCGGGCGTCGGCCGCCATTCCGCATAGGTCCCCTGGGACGCCAACACCCGCTCGGGCATCGCGACAGTTTCCGTCGCGGTCACGAGAAAGAGATCGGAAGTCAAAGTGCCGTCTGTCTCGGTCAGGCCTATCGCTACGAGCCCTACCGACTCGTCCAGATCTTCGGCAAAAATGGGATTCACGACGGACACGTTGCTGTCCTCGTCCGTGAGCAACGACACGAGGAGGTCGCGCGCAAGCCACGCGGGCGTCATGAGCCGCGTCC
Organism: Candidatus Hydrogenedentota bacterium; assembly: GCA_030123645.1. Lineage (GTDB taxonomy): Bacteria > Hydrogenedentota > Hydrogenedentia > Hydrogenedentales > JASJYE01. The sequence continues at coordinate 4,333 of JASJYE010000119.1, forward strand.
GGCCGCCTCCCCAGACCTCCTCCCGGTCAGAGGCGACGTTGTAGACGAATATTTGGCGGTCAGAAGCCGTTCCCGTCGTGTAGGCGATTCTAGAGCCGTCGGGCGACCAGACCGGATCGCGGTTCATCGGCCGCGAATGCCGGAGCTGCCGGCCCTCCGACCCGTCTTCGCGGACGATATAGATCGCCCTACCCTTTGCGGTCTCCGTATCAAAGGCCAGCCAATAACCGTCGGGCGACCATCTGGGCGCACCGTCCCGCTTGCCCGGTCCCACTTCGCTAAGGGTGCGCGACGCCACATCCATCACAACCGCTCGGCGATCGGCCTCGGTCGCTCCGCTAAGGTAGGCGATCTGGCCCGTAGGCCCGGCGCTGGCCATCACACAAAAGATTAAACCCACCATGGCGCGTATTCTATGGCCATCGCTACGCCCTCAGCAAATCTTGGGCAACCGCTCCCGAGGCCAACGCATGCGTCAATCCAATTTTCGAACTAAGGCCAGTACGCTCTTCTGCGCTTCGAGATCGGCCCGCAGTTGCCCCTTCTCGATCGTATGCCCTCCATGACGCCACATTAACGCTGCAAGCGCATCAAAAGTGTTCTGCTCGGCCAACCCGCTATCGCGCAGATGATGCACAAGCTTTAGCGTCGTAAACCCGTCGAACCACCGGTCAAACTGACGAAGCAGCATTTCAGAATCTCGCGTGTTGGCCTGCAGCTTCGGCCAAATCGTCTCAAACTTCTGTTTACGCAAGAAGTTTCCGAGTTCCGCCGCAATCCCCCGCGCCTCGGAGAAAAGATATTCCGCGTCCGCCTCCGGGTGAGATCGCACGGTTTCCAGCCACGCCCGAAGTATATCGTACGAATCCGGGTGATACACGCGATACTCCTCGTGGTTGCCCTGCATGAACCGTTCCACGCGCTTGCCCGTCCCAAACGGGACACGCCACGATGCCCGCGAAGATGGATGGACGGTGGTCTCAGCGATCCTGGCGACTTGCCCAGTCTTCGCCAGGTCCTGCAAGAAGTAAAAATCCTCGCCCGCCTGCCGTCGCTTCATCCCCCCGGCCGCGGCGTAGGCCTCCATCGTGCATGCGATAGTCGAGCCGATCGTGTGAAACGCGTAGGGCGACCGTGCGTAGCGCAGACCGAGAACGTGGTAGCGCAGAAAAAGCTCATAGGCGACGATCGCCGCTTGTTGCGTTTCCGGGCCATCGAAGCGGTGCGCAAAATCAATGACGGCGCCCCAGCCCGGTCCCCCTCCAAAATGCTTTCCGATCACCGCCAGATAATTCGACTCCACGCGCGTGTCCGCGTCGAGACAAACCATGACACCCTCCGTGTTGCCGGCCCGTCGAAGCACTGCCAGCGCCCAATCGAGCCCCAATTTCCGCGCCGTCCCCACGCCTTCCTTGTCCCCAAGTTCACAGCCCGGCGACGAAGCGTCCATGCAAACCAACCGAAGATTGGACAGCGAATGGCCGTCCGGGCGCTGTATCAGGCCCTTCAGAAATTCCAAGGTTGCCCGATTGTCCGCCAGCACGTCCTCGTCCACCAGCCCGGGACTGCGGTTGTTGACCACACACACGATCAACGTGCGTTGCAGGTCCCTCAGCGTGTTTGCGGCCAGGCTCGCGAGCGTAGCCTCCAACTCCGCACTTTCGGCGAGAATAGGGATCACCACCACTTGCGCAAGCCCCTCTACCTCTCCTACTGTCACCGGGCGTCCCCGGCGCTCGGCCCGATTCCGCAGATACTTCGCGACGGGATCTTTCATGCTTGCGACACATCCTCCGAGACACGCTCGGGAAACTCCGCCGCGGCAATCCGCAGCGCCGTCCCGAGCTCGCCCTCACTAATCCACGTGATTTCAGCGCCGTTCCGCTCCATGCGCCGAAACCACGTCTCCTGCCGTTTCGCGAAGTTTCGTATCGCCCCGTTCAACTTCTGAAAGAGATCGTTGCGGTTTTTGATCGTCCCATCCAGATAATCGGCGACAAAGCGGTACTCGAGCCCCAACGACCGCAGCTTCTCGATGTCCACGCCCCCAGCCAGCAAGCCCTCGACCTCTTCGAGCAATCCCGCATCAAGGCGCTCCTTCAAGCGCTGGGCGATACGCTTGTGCAACACCTCCCGCTCCCATCGTGTGCCCAGTATCAGCGGCCGCAGCTCTGGCCCCGGTGCCGGCATGTGCCCCAGCGAATGCTCCGCTATCTCGATCGCGCGCACCGTCCGCTCACGATCGCGCAGATCCGTCACGTTGTGTAAATCCGGTTTCAGCGTCCGCAACCGCGCTTCAAGCTCTTCATCGGAAAGCGCGCTCAACTCCCCGCGCAGCTCGGAGTTCTCTGGCGCCTCCACCATGCGGTATCCCTTCAGCACCGCCTCCAGATACAGTCCCGTCCCGCCGACGACGACCGGCAGCACATTTCCAGAGACGAGACCCTGAAAGGCCTCGTAAAAGAGCCGCTGATAGTCGAACACGCTGAATTCACGGATTAGATCGACGACATCTATCAAGTGATACCGCACAGGCCTTCCGTCGACCGCGTACTCCGCCAGGTCTTTGCCCGACCCGATATCCAGGCCCCTGTAGACCTGACGCGAATCCGCTGAAACTACCTCGCCGCCGAACGCATGCGCGAGCCCTACCCCCAGCGCCGTCTTCCCGGACGCCGTAGGCCCCAGCACGACAATGCAATTCTTCCTCTCTTGGGACATTCATCGATCATACCCGCCTACACCGCTTCGATTCCCCTAAATAGCCGAAGATCAACCTCGGACATTCTTGGTTGCAGTATCAAAACTGGACAGTGATGCGCCCAT
>JASJYE010000482.1 GCA_030123645.1 Candidatus Hydrogenedentota bacterium
CCTGACATCGATAGATCTCCAGGTATGTATCATCGAGACGGTTGCTTGGGGGGGTGATATCAGGTCTGCGTGCTTGGGTTGTATCCGAATGGTTAGAGTTCAAACACTCTGGGATGAAGGCGCAAGTCGGTTTCGCTTGTGGACTTAAGAATGTTGTCAAAAGACTATCAACTCGAAAATTTTCTAGTCGATTTTTTCAGATCTTGGTGTATAATATAAGCATGGGCTTGGGCACGCTCAACGATCGCCTCCGGCTCCTACCGGAATCACTTGAGTGTCGATCATTACACTGACAGCCGTCAGTTGAGCGGGCCCGTCTAGACGTCTTTTGCGCTCCCGGATGGGGTTTCCGGGGGCGCGATTTGATCTCCCCTGAAACCTTGCCCCGGTGAATAGTTGCCGCAGCGCATGGTCGTCATCGACCTTCCCGACTGGCGAAGCGCGGCGCGGCGTGTCCCTCCCGTGTGCACGTATGAGACGTGCGTCGGAGGGCAATCGATCTCGCGAGGCGCATCCTCTCCACGAAGTACGCGAAGGGCACGAAGCACGTGCTGTCCGGCCATCTCCTATGTAACAGCGGAAGCTGTTGCACTCCCGCTAAGTGAATGTGAGAAACAAGGGTGATTCTGTTGACCATGTTGCAGTCTCGTGGAAATTTTCTTTTTTTTTGGGACAGGATGTACAGGATTGACGTGATTCGTTTCTTGCCACAGAGGGCACAGAGAATTTCTTGTTATGGATGAAAGTGGGTGAGCACGGACGGTTTTACTGCAGAGGAGGCGGAAGGATGTTTGCGTCCGGGGAGGCAGTCCTGGGAGGGCGAGGCTCCCGCCGGGCCGGGAGTCTCGGGCTAGAGGGAAGAGGTGGCAGGGCGCTTCCCGTCGGAAGTTTCTGGGGGAATTGGAGTTTTGGCCTGGCGCAGTGCGTCGAGGATCGCGCCTGCGGCGAGATCCATGCCTTTGCTGTTCCAATGGGCATCGATGGCGTAGTAAAGCGATGCCGGGTCCTCATGTTCGATGAAAGGCGCTCGAAGGTCGACAACGGTCTTCAGCGAATCGCCAAGCTCGTCCAAGACCGCGTCGTATGCCTTGGATTCCAAGGTCGCGCCCTCGAGCGTAGTCGCCCGGCTGGGGATTAACACGAGCGCGAAGGCCGTGCCGCGCGCCGCGGCCAGGCCGCCGGCCCGGCGGATCTCCTCGACGACGCGCTGAATCTCCTCCTGTATAGGCCCGGAGACGGTCATTTTCCCCCCGCGAAGGCGCGCGTGGAGGATGCGATACAGGCCGCTGTAACCCAAGAGATGCCGGTCCCTGAAACGGGCGAATGCGTTCGTTGCGACGGGCGGACCGCACCATGTGCCGGAGTGAAAGGTGAACCAATCCAGCCAGGACGTGCGCCAGCGGTCGAAGTCCGCCGTCTCCATGAAGTCGTTCTCGAAGAGCCCGTACAGGACCCACTTGGGCCGGAGTGGAAGGGCGTGCTCCTCCAGGATAAGGTTGTATTGCGGCGGCGCCTGGCGGTGAACGGCCATGCCATAGTAGGTGAGCCCGTGCGATTCGAAGAATTCGTAGAAATTGTGGGATGCGTGCTCGATGAACGAGTCGCCGAGACCGATGATGTCTATTGCCGCGCCGGCCGCTCGGCCAGCGATTGCATCGGGGTGATTGATAAAGCCGAAGTCGCCGGTGGACAGGGGACGGTATTCGGTGTCGGACACCTTAAGAACGATGTTTCGTTCCGGTGCGACATTGTTGTTCCAAGTGAAACCAATGGCTGGATCGAGCTGTAAATGGCCCTGAATCGCGAGGACTTCGGGCGTTGGGGCCCGGTGCGGCTCGGCGTAGCGAAGCCGGAGGAGAGGTTCTGCCAAGGCGAGAATGAGGGCGCAGGTTCCGAGGAACAACAGAGCGTTCGCAAGCGTTTTGCTCCTTGAGCCGGCGTCGGGCACCTTCGGGGTCCTCTTTGCACTCCCCCAGCGTGTGCTGAGAACGGAGCTCATCTTACACAGCCTCCGATGACCGTGCAAGGGCCGTCAGAGGCGTGCTATGGTTTGCAGAGAGGGGCGCCATGCAGTTCGTTAAGCTTGCCAA
>JASJYE010000483.1 GCA_030123645.1 Candidatus Hydrogenedentota bacterium
CATATTCCAAACCGGTGGTTCCGGCCCGTCTGCGCTCCTACCTCGCTCCGCTTGGATCTACTTTTGAAGGAGCCCAAAAGTCCTTTTTTTGCTCAGCGGACCTCGCGAGTGCAAATTGCTGACGTGCACGATGTTGCCTGCCTCTTGCCAGCCAGCCGATCGCGTTGCCGGGCTAGTCGCCTTGGTACAAGGCAATGGATGAACCGCAGCGGTCCGCGTGTTCGTTTCTCTCGAAGACTTCCGGTGCGACCGACGGCCCCTCGCGGGTGCAGTGTTCGTCGAAGACCTTGACGAGTGCGTTTGAAACGTCGAGCGCGGACATGCTCTCGATGTGGCGGCGCTCGAGAATCCCAATCAGCGCGCCGTCCTCGAAGATGGCAATATTGGGTGAGGAGGGCGGGACGTCTTTCATGATTTCCCGGGCGCGCTCGACGGCTTCCGTGTCCATCCCGGCGAAAACGGTGAAGAGATTGTCCGGTATTTTCTTATTCTGTAGAGCGCGCGATACGCCGGGGCGGCAATTTCCTGCCGCGCATCCGCAAACGGAGTTTATTACGAGGAGGGTGGTCCCGGGCGTCTCGAGTATCGCCTCGTTGACCTGCTCGGGGGTAGCCAGTGATGTAAGGCCCACGTTGGTGAGCTCGGTGACCATCGGCTTGACTTCTTCCGGATCGTACCTTGGAGGCATGTAAATTCTCCCTACACGTTGATTTGCGTCGTTATATCTGGACTCAGGCGAGTCCCTTCGTGGGTAACGGCGGGCACGCATGGTATATTCCCAGATTCAGGAAAGCGCACGGTCCCGGTCATGATCATAACACGAGCGGTGCGGATCGAGTCAAATGCGAAGTGCCGCGTATCCTGTTTAGTTGTCTCCCTCTCACTTCACCTGTGAAGGCCTGCACCTTAGGCGAAGTATTCGTGCGACGTGCGCGCCGCAACGAGATTTTCCTCAAAATGCTTGAAGTTGTGCATGTCTGAGTTAACGACGTCCAGCCCGTTTTCCAGGACGTAGGCATAGCTGCGCTGGAAGGGGCTGAGCGGCGCCTGCAGGAACTTCTCGTCGTAGTGCTCGTCGAAGACGGCGGTCGCGCTGACCTTCTGCTTCTCCCCTTCCCCGCCAGTTCGGCCGCGGGCGTTGAGTGCGATGTGGAGGGCGGCTTTCATGCCCACGAGGCCTATGCCGGCTTCGCGCGCCTGGTCGAGGAGTGGCCGGAGTTGTTTTAGGTTGAGCGTGCCTTTGCGGAGTTGGAGGTCGCGGTAGTCATACCAGCCCGCGGGCGTAATGCCGATCATCGCGAGGCTGTACCAGCCCGCTTCGATGGCCGCTTCGAGGCATTCCTGGGCGCGTTCGTGCGTGCTGATGCCGAAATGCCCGACCTTGCCGGCCTCTTTTGCCTTGAGGAAGGCCGTCGCCGTCTCTTCGCTCTTCAACAAGCCGGCATGGTTCACGCCCATGAGGTAATACGCGTCGACGTAGTCCGTATCGAGCGCTTTGAGGCTGTCGTCGAGCTGTTGCTCCCAATACCGCATCGCGCCCTTCGCATAGTCGACCGTCAACGGGTCGTCAGGCCCGAGTTCTTCGGCCGTGCGCACGGGGGCTTTCGAGGTGATCCAGATGTCCCCGCGATGCCGTTTCAGAAAAGGCGCCATGGCCGCTTCGGAGCCCTTGTAGGTCCGGCCGACGTCGAAGTGATTGACGCCCTGCTCGTAGGCGCGTTCGAGAAGGCGGACCGACTTGCCGTCGCTCAGGGCCGAGCCGCATCCGAACACGAGTGCGCTGCACATGAAGTTTGTGCGGCCGAGCTTGCGGTATTGCATGCGCTCGGGGCGCTCGTTGCGGTGGTCGTAGCCGTCCGCGGCGTACGTGGTTTTCTGCGCTCCTTTGCCCGCGCCGATTATCGCAGCGCCAGCGGCTGCGGTGGATGTCTTCAGGAAACTGCGCCTATTCAGCTTGGCTGTGTCGTCCCTGGTGTCCATGGATTTTCCTCCCATTTGGGCCTGCGCGGGCCCGGTTGCCGCAACTGCTTTCCATACTGTAACACAACGCGTCTGAAGGTAAAATTGTTCCGGGTCGAAGGG
>JASJYE010000120.1 GCA_030123645.1 Candidatus Hydrogenedentota bacterium
CCACCTGGCGGGCGATCTCGTTGACCGAGGTCGCCATCTCCTCGGCCGCCGCCGAGACCGTCTGGACGTTGGTCGAGGCCTGCTCCGAGGCCGCCGCCGCGGCCTGGCTCTGGCGGCTGGTCTCCTCGGCGGTGGAGGCCATGCTCTCGGCCGTCGATTGCATCTCGGCGGCGCCACCGGCGACCGCGTCGACGATGCCCTTGACGCTGCTCTCGAAGCCGTCGGCCATCTCGTTCATGGCGCGCTTCTTCTCTTCCTCGGCGCGTTTCTCGGCCGCCTTCTGCTCTTCGGCCATGCGGTCCATCTCGATGGCGTTTTCCTTGAACACCTGGACGGCGCCGGCCATCTCGCCGATCTCGTCGGTCCGCTCCTGGGCCGGAATTTCGACGGTCTTGTCGCCGCCGGCGAGCTTGCCCATGACATCGGTCATCTCGACCATGGGATTGGCGATCGAGCGGGCGAGCAGGAAGCCGATGACGGCGATGGCCGCGATGGCAACGGCGCCGATGATAAACATCAGCCACTGCAGCGCGACGATCGAGGCAAAGGCCTCGGCCTCGTCGATCTCGGTCAAAATCGCCCAGGTCGTGTCGCCGATCGTGACCGGCGCGTAGGCCGAGAGCACCGAGTTGCCGTTGTAGTCGAGGGTGATAATGGCGCCGCTCTCGCCGGCGAGCGCCTTCCGCGCGGTGACGGTCTCCACGCTGCCCATGGAGGGGTTGGCGAACGAGGCCTTGACCGAATGGTTCTTGGGATCGAGGTAGGAGTCCGACCGCATCAGGTTGTCCGAACCCACCAGGTAGGTCTCGCCGGTCTCGCCCATGCCCTCGCGCTGTTGCATGATGGTGTTGATGGCGTCGAGCGAGAGCTGCAGGGCGACGATAATCTCCACGCCCCCCTGATGCATCACCGGCTGGGCGATGAAGGCGGCGGGCTCGCCGTTGCTCGGCGCATAAGGCGCGAAGTCGGCGAGACCGAAGCTCTTGGTCCGCCGCACCTGGCGCACCAGCTTGCCGAGGTTCGAGCTCGCGTACTTGCCGTCCACCATGTTGGTCTGGTAGTCGGCCTCTTTGGCGGCGCTATAGAAAACGTAACCGTCCGGGTTCAGCAGGAAGAGGTCGTAGTAGCCGTACATCTCGACATATTTGGAGTAGAAATCCCGACCCTCTGCATCCACCGGCACGAAGGCTTCGGCCGCATCGATCTCGGCGATGATCGCCCAGCGCACGCCGAAGACATCCAGGGGGGAGTAGACCGAGAGCACCGGATTGCCGTTGTAGTCGATGATGAGGTCCTCCCCGCTCTTGCCCGAGAGGGCTACCTGGGACGCCGTGGTATCGACTGCGCCAGTCTCGGGGTTGGCGAACGAGGCCTTGACCGAATGGTTCTTGGGATCGAGGTAGGAGTCGGACCGCATCAGCTTGTCCGGACCGACCAGGTAGGTCTCGCCGGTCACGCCGAGCCCGGCGCGCTCCTGCATGATTTCGTTGATCTGATTTTCCGGAATTTGCACGGCGACGGCGCCGATCCGGTTGCCGTTCTCGTCGACGATAGAGGTCGCCAGAAACGAAGCCGGCTGGTCGCCCGAGGGCGCGTAGGGCTGGAAATCGCCGAATCCGACCTTCATGTTCTCGGAGTCGCGAAAGGCGCGGGCAAAGCTCGTATCGCTGAGGGAGCCGGTCAGAAGATTCTGCCCGAGATCCGATTCCTTCTCGGCCGAGTAGACGACGTCGCCGTCGGCCGCGATCAGGAACACGTCATAGTAGCCGTCTTCCTCCAAAAGCTTGGCGAACAGGTGACCAAAGCGGTCGTTGACGGCGGTCCATTGCAGCCCGCCGACCCTTCCGCCTTCCGCCGAGAACGCGTCCTCGAACTCCCGGACGGCGCTTATCGTGGTCGGGTTATAGGCCAAAATCGCCAAATTGATGGAGATGCGCTTGAAGTACTGGCTGATCTGGTTCCGCTTGATGGCCTGGATCGCCTCGAGCTTCGTGAAGGCTTCCGTCCGTAGAGTTGACACGGTCTCCGTCAGCACGCCTATGTCGCCCTGGCGTTCGGCGAAGAACTGCCCGATCTGCGCCGTCTTGATGCCGCGCACGGCTTCGAGCTGGTTGAAGGCCTGCTTCGAGAGCGCCGTCTGCGCGTTTTCCAGGGCGAGGTATCCGATGATCGCGGCGGGCAATATCCCGATGATCAGGAAGAACATTATCAGCTTCGGGGTCAACCGCAGGCTGGTGATTTTCGAGACGGATTCTTTTATCGACATGTTGGTTTCTCCTTGTGTGGGGCGAAGACGCGGATTCGCGCTTTCGTCCCGATTGTGTGAATGTTACCTGTTTTGCTGTCGCCAACCCCTCCTATGCCGCCCGCACCTCGACGAGGAACTTGTCGACCTCCGCGCGCAGGGCTTCTGCCTGCTTCGACAGTTCAGCGGCCGCCCCCAGGACCTGACCGGCGGCGCTGCCGGTCTCGGCCGCCGCCTGGTTGACCTCGGTTTCGACGCTGGCGACTTTCCAAAGAGTCGTGCCGACAGCGGCGACCAACAGAAGCGTCAATACCGCGAACCCGGCGATCAGCCGGCCGCGAATGTTCAGGTTGAAGTTTGTGAATTTGGCAAAACTATTTGACATTGGCAGCGTCTCCAAATGGGCCTATATTTCACCTACAACTGGAATAGATTTTCATTTATTGCGGCTCCTATCGGAGGCATGTGGACGTTATGGCTTGGACAGTTCAACCGGTGACCGGGCTAACCACGCAACCAATTTTAGGTTTACATGATAATTATTTCTTGGTGAGTTCAGATCGTCTTGTTTTTGTTTTCATTGCGTGTCTAAATCTTTACGTACGGCTACAGCGCGATGAGCGGGCGGTGTCCGCGTTGTAAACGGGGGTGGCCGCAGGAGCGAATTAAAGTGAAAACGGTGTCATGTGAGTCGGCGCTGAACAGCAATAACATGAGGCCTTCTATACGGCGTCTTGGTCATGGCTTCCGTATGCTCCGTGCTGTCCCGTTGCCGCGAAATTACAATGGCCTACGGATTAACAAAATATTAACCAACCATCTGTCACGGTTGACGACGCGTTTAACCTCGTATCGCTTCGCTGAAGTTGGGGAGACGGATGATGATGGTCAATTTGGAAAGCTCTTGCGAGGCCGGGATCGCACCGGTGGTCCTTCTCACCACGATGGCTGAGCAGAAGCGAGTCCTTGTAGTTGACGATGATCCTACTATCCGGGATTCGCTGGAGCTTTACCTGAGCAAGCAAGGCTATATGGTTCGCACGGCGGCCGATTCCGCCGCCATGAACCAATTGATGGGTGAATACAGTTTTAATCTCGTCATTCTCGATTTGATGCTCGGCGGGGAGGACGGTCTCACCCTGGCAAGGGGAATTCGTGAAAGTTCAGACCTGCCCATCATCATGCTGACGGCGAAGAATGACAAAATCGACATTATCATCGGCCTAGAGATGGGCGCCGACGACTATTTGTCCAAGCCGTTCAATCCGCGCGAACTCCTGGCGCGCATGAAGTCCGTGCTGCGGCGCGCGGATACGGAAAAGACCAGGAAAATCGATAATGATCGGCCCGGCGATATGGCGCGGTTTGATGGCTGGGAGCTCGACTCCGCGATGCGGGAGGTCCGCTCCGCCGCGAATCAACGTATCGAGCTCACCTCGGGCGAATTCGATCTGTTATCCGCCTTTATCGCCCATCCCCGGCGCACGCTCAGCCGCGAACAGCTTCTCGACTATACCCATGGGGGCAAACGTTTTCCATTCGACCGAAGCGTCAGCCTTCAGATCATGCGTCTGCGCCGCAAGATCGAGATCGATCCTAAAAATCCACTCATTATCAAGACCGTACATGGCGCTGGCTATATTTTCACACCAAGGGTCGATTGGTCGTAGACGCATTTTCGTAATACAGCGCCCTTGACGCCGAGCCGCGACAATCCGACGTATCCTTATATGAGCCGATTGATGTCAAGGCGGTTTTATTCTCTGTCGCATGGTGGTTTTTCCTTTTCCCACAGCTGGTGTGCGTTGAGCGGGTCCAGCGATGATGACCATGTCTCGTGCGAGGATCGCATCACCTTATATCCGGCAGCTCCGTTCCGGCTTGCCACAATGCTGCGTGCATGGACCATCTCGTGCGGGTGGGACGGGGCTAATCTTTTGGACGGCACCTTCGCCAAGGAGACATTGAGCCACACATCCGACCCCTCAACGCGCCCTGCGCTGGAGGCGCTGAGTTCGTTTTAGTGGGTACTCATGGAAACTGGTCTCATCGGGCGGAAAGGGTTGCTCCCTCCGGGATCAGGCCGAGTTCCACGTAGCGCCACAGGGCGATCGCCAATTTGCGGGCCGGAGCGACGATCATGATGCACCTGAGGCGCTTCAGGATGCTGGGCCGTGCTCAAGGCCGCCGACCGCGGGCGTTGAGCGGGCCAAGATCGAGGCAAGTCGGTACGCGGGACAAATCACTTTAAGTGATAAATCGCGGGCCTGCCTTGCCATCAACAGCGTCCAATATTGACCCCTCTTGGCATGACGGAGGTTGTCGCGGTCCATAGGAGGGACCCGCTCGGGTTCGTGTAGCGCTTTGCGTTCCGCGATGGATGGCGATCCCGCGCAATCGCCTTGATACCCTATCTTCTTCACCAAATAGTCCCGGCGGACCTTGCCAATCGTCTCCACGACCAGCACCCCGGTTCTTACCTCACGGTCTCTGAAACAGCGCGCTATCCAATCGAACCAAAGGGGCGGGGTCAATTTGTGACGCCGATCACCTCCAACCAGGGGTCAACATTGTACGCCGGTTTCCATGTGACAATGCCCCCCCTCTTTCGATTCACCCACGGGTGAGCCATATCAACGGGTTCTCTCCAGCCATTCCTTCAAGAGGTCACGATGGTCGATGACAGATCACATGGCTGACCCGATGTCGAATCTATGAAGGGACGCCGGCGAGTGATTTGACCAGTGTTCCCAGGTCTCCGCCTTCGCCGTGGCCGGCTTTTGGCGAAACGTTTCCAACGGTGTCGATCCAGTGGAGAGAAATGGAGCCGTCGGATACCCGGTCGGCAATGTTGAGATACCTCATCCCGGGGGAGTAGAGAATTTGAATTTGGGAAAGAAAGAAGCCCGCGTCGAGCAGCTTGTCGACCATTATCGGAAAGCCGACCGTGTGGACCGCAGCCAGGGTTACCCGTACATTCTTCAATTCGCTGGGGCGGATATCATAATATTTCAGCTTACCGATTATCTCGCCCAGAAGGTCCCCGACATCAGTGCTCGGGTAGTTTCTCAACCGAAGCCCGATCTTGAGAAGGACATTGTCGAAAAAAGAATGATAGGATTCATCCAACGGGTAGATGTGCCCCAGATAGGCAAACTTTCCGGGGATGTCGATAATGATTGACGTGCAGGGGGCAACTCCGAATGTGGCGATCACATCCTTTTCGTCACCACGGCCATACTCGTTGATATCGACCCGCTTGGTATAATTCTCGAGCAGGCCGGAATTTTCCGCGATGTCCCGACCGGCGTCCAGCCTTGATACGATCAGTTTCCAATAGCGCTCCTTGTTGTTCTGAAAATGCTCGGTCACCACTTCGGCCTCGTCGATTTCGGCGACGATGATCCAAACCGCACCGTTGAAGCTAAACTTCTCGAACGAGCTGAAAACCCTCACCCCCCGGTAATCGTCGAGCAACATGTTGCCTCGTTGATGTTCTAACGCTTCTTGGGGAGCCGGGGTATCGACCTTGAGGTTGAGCACGGTGTTTTCAGGCACCAGCCGGGATTGGGTGATCATCATCCTTTCCTGGTTGGTCAGATAGACTTCGCCGGTGATCCCAAGGCCCTCGTAATCGGCGAGAGCGGCGTTGATGGTGTTGATGGAGAATTGAAAAATGAACCACCCGATTCCCTCCTCACCTTCATCGAGGCGGGTGATGAAAAACGACGCTGCTTCGCCGGAAGGCCCGTAGAAGTCATAGTCCACGAAAGGAATGTCCGGATTCTCGCGCAACGCACGCGACAATTTGGTTCCCGCCAGGAAGCCATTGAACAGGTTCTCACCGAAGTCGGACTCCATCTTGATGGAATGGAAGATGAGGCCGCTCCGGTCGACGAACAGGATGTCGTAGAAATCACCGTATTCCATGACATAGTGCTGGTCCAGCGAATCGACGGCCTCGGTCAACACCGTTCTTTCTGTACGCCCCATAGCGGGACGGCGGCGAAATTCATTGAACGCCTTGAGCAGGGCCGGATCGCTACGAGCATCGGCGGCCTTCCTTAGCATCCGCTCAAGGCTGGAGATCACTTCCAGCTTTTTCTCCGTCCGTATCCGCTCAAGCCGGTCGAAAGTCGCGGCACGGAAGTCCCCTCCAGCCACGTCTTCGCAGCCGGAGATGTTCACAATGAGTAGGATTACCGCCAGCGCTCCAGGTATGAAACGAAGCATTTTCCCGCTTCCTACTGACCAGCTTGAACTTTGCTGTCCATTCTTATGAGAGGGTCTGGCTTTCTTAACTGACCTTTCCCAGATAACGTTCAAATCGTCTCCGATCATACCCAAATCCCACCGCTCATGACCACCGTGTGGTAGCCGTAAAGCAGGACGGTACCGAGGAAACCGGTGCCGATGAACAGGAAGGTGTTGTTCTTCTTGCTGTAGAAACGCACCAGCGCTATCGCGCCCACCACCATCGCCAGGAGGGGGGAGATGCCTTCCATGAGGGTGTGAAGTTGGGCGCTGCCCTGCCAACCGGATCCACGCATCATGGCATAGCCGATGGTCAGGCCAATCGCGACCAGCCAATAGCAAAGCACCCGCCGCTTGGCGATGGATGCGATGCGATGCTGGCTCATGCCATCAGTATCCTTCTTCAGGCGTTCGGGCAGTTGCGGTTGGAGGCCCAGTATGGCGCCGGCTGCCAGTGTCGGTAATCGTGATTAATACTCCATTAACGCGGCGCCAAACAGGGCGTCCGGCGGCGGCTTTAAAATTCGCCCGAGCGCAGTTTCGGTGCGCGCAGCTTTTCGGATTCGAATATCCGCTAATGTTAAGGGTTGTCGGACACCTGCCGTGTTCCGGTGCCTGCCACGGT
>JASJYE010000121.1 GCA_030123645.1 Candidatus Hydrogenedentota bacterium
CCAGTGCTTCCTTATCCCAATTTCCCGCACAGCGGGTTCGAACTCGCAATGACAACGGTGGGGTGATCTATTTCGGTAAGCTATCCGGGCGAAGGAGAAAGCCAGTCAGGCGCGTCACCGGCTCAATAATGAGACATTAGCTTGAATCTAACCAGTAGTTCGGCTATTTGACCCGGCTAGTTCGTTCCTGCAACTCGGCCAACTGCTCTGGTGACAACCATTTTCCGGCCTCGCTTAGAAGTGCGCTGCGTTCATCCTGCGGCGCCAGATCCAGCGCGGCGCTCCAGGCCGGAAGAAACTCGGGCCAACGCCGCAGCGATGCGCGATACGCTTCGAGCGCCGCATCCGGGTCGTCCCTATAGCCGGCCAGCGCCCCCGAAAGATAATGCACCGTCCACGTGTCGCGGCCGCGCGCGGCGTGCTGGACGAATTCCTCAATCTCCGCCACGCGATTTTGCTCGAAGAGCGCCACGGCCCATTCTTCTGCGGCTTCGTAGGCCGGCCAGGGCGCGCGCGCGGCCTGTACATACAGCCCCTCAGCCGCCGGATCGTCCGCTTCATACGCCGCACGCGCGGAGCTGAGCCTGTAACTCGGAACAAGCACCGCCCAAAACGTGAACATGAAGAGCCCGAGCGCTCCCACAGCTGGAGCCCAAATGGAGGGCCAAGCTGAGTCCGTAGGTGCAGCGGAGGAATCTGGCGACCGTGGCGGGCCTCGCTTGAGCAGTACGCACGCGAACAGGAGCGCGGCGAGCATGTGCGGGGCGCTGTGCAAGGTGGTGTTGAGCGCGCCGAAGGTAAAATAGGCCGCCAGTCCTCCCCACTCCGCTCCCCGGCCTTTTCGAAGCCGCAAAAACATCCATACCATCAGCGCGAGGCCGATCACACCGGTCTCCGTTGCGAGTTCCAAGGGATCGGAGTGGGCGTGCAGCGTGTGAATCTCGTTTCGATAAGATTCGTGGCCGTGCTCGGACTGCAAAACGCGGCCCTGGTACGACGGGCTCCAATACTGGAAATTACCCGGGCCAAGGCCGGCTAGGGGCGCGCCCCGCAACATTCGCGAGGCGGCGCCCCAGTACCAGAGCCGGGCATTGTATCCGGCGTCTGAGGTCGAGAAGGAAGCCGTCAATCGCCGAAGCGTGGCGTCTGGGGCGGCGATAGTCACGATGGCCACGGTCATAACGCTAAGGCCGCAGAGAAGCAGGCCCCTGCGCGGCGTAATGCGCCGCAAAGGCACGACGACGAGCGCCCCGATAGTCGCCGCAAGCCACGCGCTGCGGCTCCCCGAGACCAAGAGCGCGGCGAGAAGGATGATCAGTGCGAGAAGCGCCCAGCGCGCGCGTTTGCCTCCCGCACAGTACCATGCAAGCGCGAGCGGGGCGCTCATGGCAATGTAGCCCGCGGAGAGGCCCTGGTTCCCAAAAACGGAGTAGGCCCGCTGGCCGTATTCAGGAAAGGCCGGGAGCAGCCACTCCGCCAGCCCGGCGTATTGCAACAGGCTCAGTAAGGCCACGAGGAGGGCTGAGGCGAAAATTGGCGCAACGACGAATCGTCCGCGAGCCACGGATCCGCCGATGAAATCGAAGGCGTAGGCCGTGAGCAGCAATACGGTCGCGAATCGCGCACACGTCTCCAGCGTGAAGGCCGGCACCTGGGCCACTCCGAAGCCCACGTGGATTGCGACCGAGAAAATCAGGAGCAGCCACAAGGGCGCGAAGGCCCGAATAGCCGGCCAGGGCGATCGCCGGTCATGAATCCATACAAGGGAAACGACCAGGAGCACGATGGCCAGTACAGCCTCTTTGGCATGGAGAAAGGATGTGAAGCCGAAACTGAACGCGCAGGCCCCGAGTACAACGGCGAGTCCAAACAGCGCGCCGCGCCGGGCGTCGCCTGCCTGCAAGGGTTGGGCCGTGTCCGGCTGCAAAGGTTCGTTCATGGGGCGGCGTCATGCTATCACGCGGCCCGAGAAGAGTGAAAGAGGCCTCGCCTCGCTAGCCCGGTGAGGTAAGCGGGCTAAGCTTCGGTGTCCACGGTCTCGTCGAGATACGTGCACTCGATGTAGCGAATCTTTTTCGGTGGATCTTCCGTTTCGTACAACGCCGCTTCCCTGTGGCGCTCGACGGCCCGTAGTTCGGAAGTAGTGAGCGGCAGCCCGGCCTTTTGTTTGACTTCGATCATCAGGTCACTGATCTCGTCGAAGGATTGCAGCATTTCGTAGCGGGCGAGCTCGAGTTCGGCCACGGCTTCGAGGTAACGGCCTTCGCTCACGTTACGCATGGCTTTCTGGCGGCGCAACCTCGCGATGGCGATATTGTCCTCATCCATCTGGATCATCGGTGTCCAGATTTTCCTCGCGTTCTCCCACTCTTCCTCAGCCAGGGCCGTCATTTCTGTTGCCACCTCTTGCGCTATGCGGGCCTCGCTCTCGTGTTGCCCGGCCTGCTGCAGATCGCCTCTCTCCCGGGCCTCGTCCGCCAGCTCGGCGAAACGCTTGCGAGCGGCCTGCGCCGCGGCCTTGCATTCGTCTGCCTGTGCCGCTTTCGCCTCTGCGAGGTAGCCTCTATTGACCTGAATGAAGCGTATGGCAGGGATACTGTCGGGGTCGATTTCTTCGAGATAATTTCCCCAGCCCTTGATGGCGTCCTCGTACTGGCCGTTGCGCCACATGGCCAGATACAGCATCCGCGGCACCCATGTGTCATGTTGGTAGCGCCGGGCGTCGGTCAGATAGAGCACGGCTTTGGCATGATCGATCAATTTGTTCTCATATATGGCGTAGCCCAGGTCGAAGTAGAGACGGTAATCGCGCGGGTTCTTTTTGATCCCGTCCTTGAGAAAATCCGCCGCGACGTAATACCACTCTTCCTTAATCCCAAGCCGCTTCTTGTATTTGGGATGGAATTTCTTCAAGGGTTCAGGCGTATCGGGAAGCTGTGCGGTCAGGTTGTAGGCAAGATGCCACGCCCCCAGCAGGTAGGCATCGACAAAGTTGGGATCCAACGCCACCGACATCCGCATAAGCGGCAGCATGCGGTGCATTTCACCTCTATGAAAGAATTTGTCCACCTGCAACCACAGGAGATTCGCCGCAAAATTCCGGAAATTGAAGAAGAGGCTGGTGAGACCCACACCTTCGACCCGGGTTTCTTTGTCGTACAGCAACGCCGCCCTAAATTGGGTGCCGGCACTCTGAAGCAGGTTGTTCGCGAGGTGCTTATGGAATTCATCTTGGAGCGGCCGGGCCTCTGCGCTTGCCACAAGATCGTAGATGAGCTTGTCCTCGTCCTGGCGTGCCGCGCGCAGCAGCACGTGGTGTGGATTGTCCTCATTATCGAAGTCGTCTTCCTCGATGGGAAGCTCCGGCAGCCCCGCCTCCGCTAAGTCCAAGACCTTCGCGAACAACTCCTCGTCCATCGCTTCGGCGAGGTCGGGGGCTTCGTCGGGCTCGAGGGTCTGCCCAAGGCGGGATTGGAGGGAGGCCGAAAGCACCCACCGGTAGAAGGATTCCGTTTCGCGCAGGCCACTCAGACGCGCGCCTTGAACGGTGCTGAGGAAAAGCAGAATGACGATAGCGGCAATCACGTGCCAGGTATAGGACTTTGGTTTCATCGGCCGGCTTAGAGTTCCTTACGGGCAAACAGCACCCACGCGAGCAGGTAGCCGACGGCCGCAAAGACCAGGCCGTAAGCGATCAAGTTGGGAATCATTATATCCACGGGCGGGTCGTTCGACGGCAAATATAGAATTTGGTCTTTCATGTCGAAATTCCGCAGGTTCGGCAGCACCAGATACAGGCCATGGGCGATATTGGCAATCATCGTGTCGAAGAGCCGCTCCGACTCCACACCCTTCTCGTAAACGTCTTGGAGGTACTCAGTCAGATTGCCGATGATGTAAATGAACAGTCCCGCTATAGTGGGAAGAACGGACGATGTCGAGGTGCAGGAGACTGCAAAGGTAAAGGCGGAAACGATAAGAAACTGAAAATATGTCAGGAGCGCCGACCACAACAGCAAACTCGGCCAGATGCCTTCTTTCGCGTAAAGGGCCACGAAAAACAACGTGCTCATCAGAACGAGATTGGCAATAACGATGAGTTGGACGCCCAAGAACTTCCCAGCGAGATATTGGTAACGCCGGAGCGGCTTGGAGAGGATGGTATATACGACCTTGTTCTCTAATTCGGTCGGCACGACGGAGGCCGAGATGAAAATCGTGATGAGGATGCCAAAAATGGCGATTGCCGACACGCAGATGTCCTTGATAATCTTGGCCTCGACTTCGATCTCGACGTTGGCCGTAGTGCTCGAGATCGTAGTGCTCGCCATGAAGGCCGTCATGAAGGTCGAGCCGAAGATGACAAGCAGGCTGAGCAGAAGGAAGCCGAGAAGCGTTTTTTTGCGAATGCCCTCCTTCCAAGTGTAAGCGGCGATCGCCCAAGGACCTCGGATGTAGGACCCCAAAACCCCCGAGCGCGATCCCTCCGCTGAAATGACTGCTGTTGATTCTGCTGACATACCCTTCCTTCCAGTCTGTGACTGCTTGCTTAGGACGCTGTGGCGGCGCTTTCTTCGCCTGGCGGGGCCCCGACCGTGCGCACGAAGAGCTCTTCGAGCGTTTCACGCCGCGGCGCGATACTTGTAACATTCAGTCCGGCCTGCTTGCAGGCCTCCATGGCCTCATAGGTCGACATCGACGAAGGCACACGCAGAAGTACGCGCCCCGTGGCTTCGTCGTCCGTTTGAATGTTTGCAGCGTTGAGTTTCGCCTTTGCCTCCGGCCCCACTTCCTCGACTACCATGGTGAGGCCGCGTTCGGTGAGCAGATCATCCAGCGTTCCAGTCACGCGCATCTGGCCGCCATCGAGTATCGCCACGCGGTCGCTGATAAGCTCCACTTCGTTCAACTCGTGGCTCGAAATGAGCAGCGTTTTTCCTTGGTCGCGCAGGGAGGCGAGGATATCGCGCATCTCTTTTCGCGCGACGGGGTCGAGGCCCGTCGTCGGCTCGTCGAGGATCAGGATTTCGGGATCGCTGAGAAGCGCCTGGGCCAGGCCGATACGCTGGCGCATGCCCTTGGAATACCCGCGGAGCAGCCGCTTACGCGCGTGCGTCATGCCGACGACATCAAGGACCTCGTCGACGCGTGCATTCAGTGCTTTGCCCCGCATGCCGTAGAGCTTTCCGTAGAAGCGAAGGATCTCCGCGCCTTTCAAGAATTCCGGGTAGTACGCGCCCTCGGGAAGAAAGCCGATCTTCATGCGGATGTCATACGCCGCGATGTCCTCGCGGCCGAGGATTTTCATAGTGCCCGAGGTCGGAAAGATGAGTCCCAGCAGCATCTTGATTGTTGTCGTTTTCCCCGAGCCGTTCGGGCCGAGATAGCCGAAAATCTCGCCTGCGTTGATGCTGAAATTGACATCCTTCAGCGCCTCAACGGATTGGCTCGAAAAGAGGCCGACTTCGTAGGTCTTGCAAAGGTCTAGGGCTTCAATGACAGGGGCCACTACAAAATTCCTCGTGTTTGCCGTGCGGCGTGCAGGATGACTGTTCCAGTACTGTTTCAGAATCTCATCGGCGAAAGAGGAGAACAGGCCCAGTGCCGTTTTCCACCCAGTATTATTCATTATAATACGGGATTACAAGGGCGGAATGCTAGCAGAATTCCCAAGAATGAGTCAAGGAATGAATCAGGCCATCTTAGGACCTCCCTTCCGGCTCTTTCGGCGCTAAGATCGTAAATGGCAGGACGGTCCTTTCTCCGCTAAGATCAGTAAATGTCTGGAGAGGCTTTCAACAATATTTTGCGTTTAGTTTGCTCCTGCGGTAGAATTACATGGGGAGAGTTTGGCATAGTTAGATTCAAGGAGGGGAGCCGTAGGTGTCAATGGGCCGAAGAATTAAGATCTGCGTAACCGATGACGAGCCGGTCATCGCCGAAGTGTTGTGTGAGGGCCTGTGGGCGCACAATTTTGACGCCGTAGAGGCCCACAGCGGCGAGGATGCGCTCAATATCTGCAAAGAGGGCGGGATCGACCTCATCCTGCTCGATATCAATATGCCCGGCATGGACGGTTATGAAGTGTGCCGCGAACTCAAGGCCTCGCCTGATACCAAAGACATCACGGTCATGTTTGTCACGGGCCGCGAAGAGCCCGAAGATCATGAAAAGGGCTTCGATCTGGGTGCGGTGGACTACGTTACCAAGCCCTTCAACCTCCCCATGCTGATGGTGCGCGTGGAGTCCGCCCTGCGGATGAAATACGCCGGTGAGCCGAATCCCTTGGATACGGTGGGCATGATTGATGTGGCCTACACGGACCACCTGACCGGACTGCGGAACCAGCGGTATTTTCTGGAACGGCTTCAGGAAGAGGCGGACAAGGCGCATCGCTACGATTATCCCGTCTCCTGCGTCATCCTCGACCTCGATGGCATGGAGGCGGTGAATCAGGAATCCGGGCCGGTTGCCCTGGACGACCTCCTGGTCGAAGTGGCGATGTCGATCCGCAGCTACACACGCTCCTACGATGTCCTCGGGCGCTATGACGGTACTCTGTTCGCCGCGCTGCTGCCGCATACGGAGCTTAAGAATGCGCTCGAATACGGCACAAAAATCATGGAAGACATCGACGCCACGACCTTTTCCGATCCAAGCTTCCCGACAAAGGCGTCCATGAGTGTGGCTGTGGTCACGTTTCGAAACGGCAGCGCGACCTCGGCCGACCTCGTCTTCGGCGAGGCCATGCGGACGCTCCTGACGGCCAAGAGCCAGCCGCGGCCCATGCGCATCGCAGGCCGCAACCTCGGCAAGATAAGCTAGCGCCAAGTCTGTCACCGGCCTAAGGGGAGATCCCTTCCGATCGCCATGCGGACGTGGCGCCCGCGTCCCTCCCAGCAATCGGAAACTTCGGCTCGCGAGTACGCTCGCCCTCCCAATCGTCATTCCGGCGAAAGCCGGAATCTGTAGAAAGGTCGGAGACCTCCCCTTAAATGGATGGACACCTTCATCACCTGACCACCTCTTCGTGCACCCAGTCCCCTCTCATCACCCTCCAAAAAGAAGCGTCCCTCCGCCGGAACGAATCCAGCGGAGGGACCAGGTACTATCC
>JASJYE010000484.1 GCA_030123645.1 Candidatus Hydrogenedentota bacterium
CCGTAATACGCCGAATTTACCAGCCTTAGCGTCTTGAGCGCGAGCGCCGTATCGGCGGCGATGGCCTTGCCGACCTCCTGTAAGGTCGAGTTTGGGTCGTTTAGAAGCTCTGTGATATACGCCAGAGTGCTTGGAAGGCTCGGTAGTGTAATTACCTCTTCCAGCAAAAGATCGAGCTTCGACGAGCCACCCATTGAACATGTCCCCCTTGCGCTTCGACAAGGCTTATTGCGGGCGCCTCAGCACTGTCGCCGCAAGAATTCGCACAACAGACCGCGCAGCTCTCTACGCCTTTCCCCCAAAGATACTTCTACTCCGCGGCAGAAGTATTTAGAAAATATATTCCGGTTCGAGAATTGGATCGTAACTGCCACTCGGGTTCCTGGAATAGAAGGTGAGGAATTCGTAGGCTCCGGTTCCCATCCGCATAAACATTTTCGTAGTGCCCAGGACGGGCGCCGTGGTGAACAGATAGGTCAGGGGTTTGCCCTGCTTCATTTTTTGGTTCCAAGTCACGGGGATTTCGGTCCAGCCAAAGAAGAAATTAGACAGCCCGCGCCCGAGCTTGTTCATCCGCTTTTGAAGCATTGTCGGCTGGGGGATATCCTGCTCGGGGTCGTAGCTTTGCGCGCATGCGAGGCTGCTGGATAAAAACACCGCCACTACAACTACGATTGCCCCGATTTTATGGAAGGTGCGATTTGTTCCGTTCACCGAAATTCCTCCGGTCTTAGTACTCGAAATACCCATCTCAATTGCGTGCTGAGGATAGCACAGCGTTCCGATCATGTCAAAGAAAAGCGGCGTGAAAAACGGCCAGAAATAGGAGTTTTCTCAATAAACGCACGACTCCTTCACTGCGTCGTGTCTTTTGTTTCGAAACGCGACGCGGCAATTTCAAAAAGGAGCGACACTATCTGATGGTTTGGGGAAGCGCGGAGCCGGCGAAGGCCCTAAGTCCTTTAGTATAAGCCATTTAGACATTTTGGAGCTTTTTGGCATGCCCGTTGCGTTTCACAAGGCGATGCGAAAGATGGATCGGGCTGACCCGGTCCCGCTAAGAAAGGAGCTTGATCATGGGATTGTTGACGTTAAAGCCGGGGGCCGTATTAGCTCCCTGGCGTGCCCCTTGGAATCTTGAGGAAGAGTTTAACCGGTTCTTCGAAGATTTTTCTAAGGGTCTGGGCTCTGTCGAGGAGCGCTTCACAGCCGCCATTGACGTCCGGGAGACGGATGACGCCTACATCGTCGAGGCGGACGTGCCCGGCATAAAGAAAGAGGACGTGCATATCGAAGTCAATGACGACGTCCTGACGATAAAAGGCGAGCGCAAAGGCGAGCACGAAGAGAAGCGCAAAGATTATCACCGTATCGAACGGCAATCGGGCAGTTTCCGCCGGTGCATCAGGATTCCCGGCGGCTTCAAGTCTGACGCTGTCGATGCCAAGTTCGAGGACGGTGTCCTTCGCGTGACGCTTCCAAAGCTCGAAGACGCCAAGCCCCGCCGAATCGAGGTCAAAACCAGCTAGCCCGACTATTTAGGCCGTGCCGTCCTCGCAGGACAGCGCGAGCCGGTCCGGGAACCATAGAAAGGTGCGCATGATGACGAATGCAACTAGAGAGCAGTACGTAACGCCGCGTGTCAACGTCCTTGAGGACGCCGAAGCCGTTACCATTGAGGCCGATTTCCCTGGCGTCGCGAATGGCGGCGCCGAGGTCGAGCTTCGTGACGGCCACCTGATTCTCAAAGGTGACCGCAAGTCGAACGGTACGTCCGGACGCTACCGCATCCACGAGAGGCAGAGCGCAGGTTTTTACCGCGCATTCGCCCTCGGGGACGCGATTGACACGGAAAAAATCGACGCTAAGATGATGGACGGCGTCTTGACCGTGACACTGCAAAAGGTCGATCGCCTCAAGCCGAAGACGATCAGTATCCACTAGATTCGTAACCGGTCCCGGCGGCAGATGCCGCAAGTTTCAACGAGCCGTGTTCCACAAATCTTCACGGCCCCTATCGCCCTGGGGGGCCGCTCCCGGGTGGTCCCACCCAGCCGCCCGGGGGCCCTC
>JASJYE010000122.1 GCA_030123645.1 Candidatus Hydrogenedentota bacterium
AGGCCCATCGCTCATCCCTTGGGCGGCCGGTTCATTTCCTCGGACCGCCAATAGACGCCGACGCGCAGCTCAGAATCATCGACGTGACCGGTCAATCGGCTATGGCGGTCGCTGGAACCACCGGTTTGGAATCAGGTACAGGCCCCGGAACCACCGGTTTGGCTTAAGGCCGCATCCTATTGAACGACGGCGAGCGACAACTGCCCTAGCTTCGAGGGATCCCTCGATAAAAGCGATCCTGTGGAAACTAAATGACCGAAATGGTGTCGAGATTATCCCAAATCTTGTCCATCTCTGCTTGTTCGACGCCAAAGACCATGTTCATGGGCGGCAGGACTTCGGTGCGGACAAATGCGGGGCCATCACCGTGGACCGTGCTGAATTCGGCGCCCTTGTTGAACGCGACTTCGTCCCGGAGGCAGTCGCGCCCGATATTGACGACGTCATCCTCGGTAATTTCGAGGCCGTAGCAGGCATTGAGAAGGTCTTTACAAAATGTCACCGTCACGGGGGTTTCGCCCGCGATGGCGAACTGGCACAGGCCGATCGAATCGAGCACGGCGTTCGTTATCTGTTCTCTGAGCGAGTGTTCCACCGCGCCCTCGTTATCCATTTCGTATTTCAGGCCGGCCGTATGGTCGGCGCCCATGGGGCTGGTGTGGTAGGTTACGCCTGTGGGCTTGCCAACGCGGGGATCGTGGGCGGGGATGGCTTGGCCCCCGAATGCCGGCACGCGGTCCACGCCCAGCGTCAACGCGGTGTGCACGACACCGTCGGCGATCATCCTGCCCATTTCGGTCCCCTCTTCGATTTCTTTCAACAACGCTTCAACCGCGGCCGCATCACCCATGGCGAACTTCCCTGCACTGGCGGCCACGCCTAGGGCACTGCCGATCTCAATGGTGTCGATACCGATGTCGTCACACATCCGGTCGAATAGGGCTACGGCGTCCGGGTCCGAGACTCCGAGGTTGGTGCCCATAAGGGCGAGGGTTTCATATTCCAGAGCCGAGGTGACATGATTGCCGTCTTTGTCGTTGTAGTACAGCGAGCATTTCACGATACAGCCCTGCATGCACGCATCCATCTTGTGGCCCCGGCCCTCTTCATCTTTCATGATGTTCTCTCCGAAGAGATTCTCGATGCCCTCCGGCGGCTTCC
Organism: Candidatus Hydrogenedentota bacterium; assembly: GCA_030123645.1. GTDB lineage: Bacteria > Hydrogenedentota > Hydrogenedentia > Hydrogenedentales > JASJYE01. The sequence goes on from JASJYE010000122.1 coordinate 1,162, forward strand.
CGCTATAGTTCTGCATGGGGGTGCTCCCCATGCGGCTGAGGACACCTAGAACGCCCGCGGTCCCCGTGGCAGCGAAGGTTTTGAAGGACCTGTTCGCTTTAAGCGGTTCCGGCCATGCCTTTACGGCGGCCCGATAGACTTCCTTGTGCACCGGCACGACCACTTTCACTCCCGTCTCATCGACGACAATCGCCTTGAGGCCTTTGGCGCCCATGACCGCGCCGAGGCCGCCGCGTGCTGCGTGGCGCGTGGGAAGGCCGTCCTTGTCCGTCAACGCGACGCTCGCCGACTTCTGCTTGCGCTCGCCCGCTACGCCAATGCTCATGATGCCCACTTTCTTGCCGTGTTTCTCTTTCAGCACCTCAACGAGGGCATAGTTTCCCATTCCGCAACACTCGCCGGCATCCTCGAAGGTAACTCCGTCCTTCGTGAATTTCATGATATACAACTTGCCATCCGAAGGCGCGCCCTGAACGATAATCGCGCGAACCCCGAGCTTGTCGATTTTTTGTGCAACACTTCCGCCGACGTTGGCTTCCTTGATGCCCATGGTCAGCGGGCTCTTTCCGCCGACAGACATCCGGCCGAAAGAGGGGGCCATGGTTCCGGCCAGCGGGCCAATGGCGAAAACCAGGCGCGCGTCGGCTCCGAGGGGATCGGTGTCCGGGGACACTTCCTTGTTTAGAATCTTCGCGGACAGAGCGCGTCCGCCGATTATCGTCCATTCTTCGGGAAGGTCCTCAAGGCTCGATGTCAAAGCGCTCATATCAATCCGCAAGATCTTCATTTCATCCTCCTAGGCTTTTTCAGAACCCACTATTGCAGGCCCGGACTGGTAATCGTTTGGACGCACCACAACACCAGCGCCCCGGTATAATGCCCGAGCGGCCATGGCCCGTACATTCTTAAACGCCGCGCACAGGGCGTTAATTTCCGAATACTTGAGTGGCAACCCGCCCCGTTCGCGGCGTGCTGACCCAAATTATAGCCTCAAACCGGCGTCCAGCTCCAGATCTACTTTTTCCCGCTGGAACCGGGGCGGTGAAGCGACTCTCCTCTATGCTCGTTGATGGGTTAGAATTCTTATCCACATGGACGGTAAGATATAAAGGATGCGTCTCCTCTATCGTCCGAGGGTGAGGGTGGCAGGATGCCAGCCGTTGGGTGGCAGACGCTGGCTGCCCCGCGTCAGTTTTTCGAAAGGTGCGCCGTTTGATTGAATATTTAGGTCTCGGCGCTTTTGAGTTGGTAATGGACACTGCTGATTTCGCCTAAGCAATTCATCGTAAAGGGCCTAGAAGTAGCTTGAGATTAGGCTGTAAAGCACGTGCTCAAGGCAGGTCGCACAGGACTCAAGGAAAGGCCATGAAGCCGAAAATCATCAATAAAAGCTCGTTCGCCTCACTGTGGATGCTGGCCATACTCGCCATCCCGTCCATGTTCACTCCAGCGCATGCCTTCGAGGCGCCATCCGATATCAGCGGAGAACTCATGGTCTTTCACGCCGGAAGCCTCGCCGTTCCCTTCAAGGAAGTCGTCAAGGCCTTCAACAAGGAATACCCATCGGTACGCGTCCTCACGGAAGCGGCAGGGAGCCGCGCATGCGCCCGGAAGATATCCGATCTGGATCGGGAATGCGACGTTTTCGGCTCGGCGGACTACACGGTCATCGACACGCTCTTGATACCCGAACACACGAAGTGGAATATTCGCTTCGCCGCCAACGAAATGGTGATCGCCTATACGGAAGACTCCCGGCGCGCCGACGAGATCGACAGCGACAACTGGCACCGCATCCTCTTGGAGAAGAACGTGGCCTATGGGCGCGCGGACCCTAACGTCGATCCCTGCGGTTACCGCACCGTTATTACCTCGAAGCTGGCGGAGATTCACTACGGCGAGCCCGGTCTGGCCGCGCGGCTCCTTGGAAAAGACCGGCGGCACATCCGGCCCAAAGAAACCGATCTGTTGGCCTTGCTGGAGGTGGGTGAAATCGACTATTTCTTCATTTACCGGTCGGTGGCAAGGCAGCATGGCTTGAAATGGGTGACGCTTCCGGACGAAATCAATCTCAAGAACCCCGAAATGGCCAACATATACCGGAAGGCCACCGTCGAGATTTCAGGGAAGACGCTGGGCTCGGTAATCGAGAAGTCGGGCGCTCCCATGGTCTACGGGGTCACGATACCCAAAAACGCGCGCAACCCGAAGGCGGCCCTGGCCTTCGTGACATTCCTGCTCGAACGCGACAAGGGCATGGCGATCATGGAGCGAAATGGCCAGCCTTCACTCGTGCCCACGCTTTCAGACACTTATGATGACATCCCCGGCCCCTTGAAGAGGTTTGCGCTAAAGCCATGATGAGCACATTCAGCTCCAAAGTGAGAATCGAGCCCCTCTACCTTCTCTTTTCGTTTTTTGGCGGACTCGTGTTGTTGTTCATCATCGCGCCCTTAGCCAATATGGTCTTGCACACCACCTTTAGCGAACTGACCGAGACCGCCATCGAGCCCGAGGTGCGCAACAGCATCTGGCTCACCCTCTGGACCTCGATGGCGGCCACGCTTATTCTCGGCGTTATATCTGTGCCCTTCGCTTACCTCTTGGCCCGAAGGAGTTTCCCTTTCAAACGACTCGTCGTGGCGCTTGTCGACATTCCCATCGTGATCCCCCACTCCGCCGCGGGCATTGCTATCCTCGGCATCATCTCTCGCAATTCTCCGCTTGGGAGCGCGGCTGAACGTATTGGATTTCATCTCGTGGGTGGCGCCGCGGGTATCATGATCGCCATGGCCTTCGTGAGCATCCCCTTTCTCATCAACTCCGCTCGAGACGGTTTCGCCGCGGTCCCCGAGCGCCTCGAGAAGGCCGCCCTCAGCCTGGGCGCTTCGCCCACGCGCGTCTTTTTCGCCATATCCGTGCCCTTGGCTTGGCGGGCGATCCTCTCGGGATTTGTCCTGATGTGGGCCCGGGGCCTCAGCGAGTTCGGCGCAGTAATCGTCGTGGCCTACCATCCCATCGTCACCCCGGTGTTAATCTATGAGCGATTCGGCGCCTTCGGGTTGAAGGCCGCACGGCCCATCTCGGTCGTGTTCATCGGTGTCTGTCTGGTCTTCTTTATCGTGATACGGCTTTTGGCAAGGGAACCCAAGGATGCTGTGCGTTAGAAATCTTGGAAAAGACCTGCGCGGTTTCGCGGTGCGCGGCGTCTCCTTCGACGTCGAGGACGGAGACTACTTCGTCCTGCTCGGCCCATCCGGTGTGGGCAAGACCGTCTTGCTCGAGCTAATAGCGGGCATAACCACACCGGACGAGGGCCGGATCATGTGGGACGGACAGGACATTACGCACGAACGCATCCACCGCCGCCGCATGGGTTTGGTCTACCAAGACCAGGCGTTGTTTCCCCACATGACCGTAGATCAGAACATCGCTTTCGGGCTTCGGCCCAAGAAGATGCGGCCGGCCGCCCTGCGAGAGCGCGTGGAGAAACTGGCAGCGGACGTAAGCGTAAGCGATCTCCTCCACCGCTACCCAGGCACCCTATCCGGCGGCGAGTCCCAACGGGTCGCCTTGGCACGCACCCTGGCCACGGACCCCAGGTGTCTCTTGCTCGACGAGCCCCTGTCGTCGCTGGACGCCCAGTCCCGCTCGGAACTTCAGGCCCTTTTGCGTTCGCTCCACCGCAAGGGGCACACCGTCATCCACGTGACCCACGAAAACAAGGAGGCCATGGCCTTGGCTTCACGCGTCGCGATCATGGAGAACGGGACCATCACGCAGGTCGGAACGCCGAGCGAGGTGTTCCACCATCCCAAGTCGGAATTTGTAGCTCGCTTCGTCGGAATCCGAAACTCCTTCAAGGGCCGCTTCGAGGCCTCGGGCAACGGCAACGGTTCGTTGTCGCAGTTCGTCACCGAGGGGCTTACGTTTCAGGTTCTCAGTGAAGCCTCCTCGGGTACGGGATTCCTTGTCTTCCGAAGCGAGGACCTCGTCGTTTCGCGGATACGGGACGACTTGAGCGCGGAGAACCGTTTCCAGGGCACCGTTGTCGACATGGCGCCCGCTCGATTGGGGGCGGAATTGACCATCGATATCGGCGTGAAAGTCGCCGCGTTGATGACCTCCGATTCCGTGGAACGCTTGGGTGTGGAATGCGGACAGGACGTCTGGGTGAGTCTCAAAGCCTCCGCGGCACGGTACATCGAAAAATGATTACGCAAAACGAAGCATACGACATCATGATGGCCCGGGCACGCACGCTGGATTCGGAGCGGGTGGGACTCGACGAAACGTTGAACCGGGTGCTGGCCGAGGATGTCCATTCCGACATGGACATGCCGCCGTTCATCAAGTCGGCTATGGACGGCTATGCGTGCCGCCGGGACGATCTGGCGAAGACCATGCGTGTCGTCGAGATCATCAAGGCCGGGGAAGTACCCCAGAAGTCCATCGGTCCCAGCGAGTGTGCCAAGATCATGACCGGCAGTATGGTGCCTGAGGGCGCGGATTGCGTGATCATAGTCGAGCAAACCGAAGAACTCGGGGGGAACACCATTCGCTTCACGGCCGAATCTACCCCGGACAACATCTGTCTGAGGGGCGAGGACATCCAGGTGGGCGACATGGTCCTGAGTGTGGGCACCCGGCTCCGGCCTCAGCATGTCGCCATGCTGGCTTCTGTGGGCTGCGTCCGGCCTCAAGTCGCGCGCCGGCCCAGGGTCGGCGTCATCCCCACCGGAGACGAGTTGGTCGAGCCGGACGTGAAACCGGGCATCTCCCAGATCCGTACCAGCAACAGCCATCAACTCATGGCCCAGGTGTTTACGGCCGACGCGATTCCCACGTACTACGGCATCGCCAGAGACACCGAGGAGTCTCTGGACGCAACGCTCAAGAAAGCCATGGCGGAGAGCGATGTCGTCTTGCTATCGGGCGGCGTTTCCATGGGCGACTTCGACCTCGTGCCCGGCATCATGAAGGCCAACGGGCTCACGATTCTTTTTGACGAAATCGCCATACAGCCGGGCAAGCCCACGACCTTCGCAGTGTCGGATGACATCTATTGCTTTGGACTACCCGGAAATCCCGTGGCCACCTTCACTCAATTCGAACTCCTCGTAAAGCCCTTTCTTTACCGCCTCATGGGACACGACCATCGTCCTGCCAATCTTCGCCTACCCATGGCGCGAACACACACGCGAAAGCGCGCCGCACGCCTATCGTGGTTCCCTGCCAAGATCACCGACGACGGAACCGTGCTGCCCTGCGAGTTTCACGGCTCCGCCCATGTCGATGCACTATGCGAGGCCGATGTCCTGGCGACCATGCCGGCAGGTGTAGCGTCCCTCGATGAGGGGGCCCTGGTAACCGTCCGGACTCTGTGACTCCCCACACCCGCGGGTCGCCTCATTGCGGAAATTCTCTGTTGATTCCGCGGGAATTTGCGAGGAAGAGAGCCCTAAGTCCTGGAACGTGGGATTTGGGCGGGTAGATCTCAGGCGACGAAGCCGAAAATCAGCGAAAATTCCCGGTATTTTTTATGATAATCAGGGAATTTTGGGGGAGAGACAAGTTCGTGCCTCACTCCCAACGGCGCCACCTTCAGACAGGGGCTTGGTTTGCGTCGCAGTGGTCCTTTGCTCCAGTCCTTGTGGCGCTCCGCGGCGAGCACGCTATAGGGGGTATCAATATTAGGTGGCCCTTTCCATATTAGAGCAGTCGCTCGATGTAGGATTCTGCTACTGATGGGGGCCTAACTCGTGCCGAGCGCGTCGCGTAGAGCAAATGCGAGGGGCCAATTAACTTGTGTCGAAGCCAACTCTCCCGGAAGGGAGCTCTTTTTCGCACATTATTGGAACGCGGAACTTGCTCAGGACAGATGTGTGCACTGATTTGTAGAAAGATT
>JASJYE010000123.1 GCA_030123645.1 Candidatus Hydrogenedentota bacterium
TGAAAGTCGGCCGAGGCCCCCCAGTCGTCGGCCACTACCCGGTACTCATCCGTGATGCCGTCCCCGTCGTTGTCCACCAGCTGGGTCAGTTCCCAGCGTTGCAACGCATAGATTTGCCCCTTCGCCTCAACGATGCCCAGCGGTTCGGAGAGACCGTCGGCAATCTTGGTCAGTTTGGGCGGCTCGGAATCGCCGAGCATGGCGTTCTCCAGGAGATACACTTCCCCGTCCCACGTCGACATGAGAATGCGGCCATCTTCGGTTACGTCGAGGCCGCCGATACGCGGCTCGAAGCCCTCGGGCCGCACCGTCGTTACGCTGTAACTCGGGTGGGGGTCTTCGAGGTAAGTACCGAAACCCGGACTCGTCGTCTTCACCATCTCCTTGAGGCCCGGCGAGGACGGTTTGATGGCATAGGGGCTGTGCGTATAGACCGATTCTGGCACCACTTGCCAACGCCGTTGCCCCTCCCATCGCCACTCGAGTTTGAGAATCTTGTCGAAGAGATGGTGATAGAACTCGATCTCGAAAGGATAAGCCCCTGCGTCCAAGGTCACTTTGAAAGTCTTGCGGTACGTCCCCTCATAGTAGTGGCCGTTGGCAAATTCCTCGCCGTCGATAGTCAACCTGCCCCCGTTGTTTGCCGTGAAGCGGAACTCGTATTCCTTCTCCTCCGCGATGTTCAGGAACCCGGTAGCGTGCATGACGAAGTCCGTGCTGAAATTCTCGAATACCTCATCGTTGTCCCGCCCGATATCCGGATTTCCCGACACGAAGTCCAGTACCGGATAGGCCTTTGACAGATTGGGATATTGGCCGGGAGCGACTTGCGGCAGCCGAGCCAAAGGCACGGCCATCTGATAGTAGTCGACCGCTACACCGGGCTTGGGTTCCGCTTGGTCCCCTGAGTCAAGCGACAGGATGTATGCCGCCATAGCTCGCGCGTTTCGCGCTTCGAGAAAGGGGTGGGCCGCCATGGGACGCTGACCCCAAACGCCCTGGCCACCCGAACGGATCTTCGCCGCGAGCTGATTCCGCGTCTCGTTGCTGTCGTCATACTTCAACGCGACTTCCACAAAGGCCGGCCCTATCTGCTTCGCGACCATCGTGTGGCACGCGGCGCAGTCGCTTTCGCCGAGGAGCATCTTCCCCCGCGCGACGGGATCCAGGGGCTCCGTTTCGCTGCCTTCCGCTTCGCCCAGACCTTCCGCGGCCGCTTCCTCTTCCTCTCGCACGACCTCGGGGCTGAAATACGCCCGAATCCATGTCGTCCCGTTCGAATTCAGATACAGATCGCCATCAATCCGATAAATCGACCCCTTGACGCGCTCGCCGTCCCTAATGGCAAAAGGCCCGGATGACGAAACCATGGGACTGATGCTCACTTGGTCGAAATGAATACGTAGGACAATCTGCACGCCCTCGGGCACATTGGAAGTCCTGATAGACCGTTCGAGGCCGACCATTCCACTATCGTTCGAGATGTACTCCGGCGTTTCTTCGATGAGCACCCGGGTACCATCTTCCAAGGGCAAGGAGAAACGCACGGTGCCCACGTTGTCCTTCAGCGTATAGCCGAGATACTCCGCTTTATGCAAACCGGTGCTACCGGCCACCGTCACTTCGTCGCCATTGCGGATGCGCCACGGCGACTCATCGAGCGAATCGAGAATATAGGGCCCGCCCAGGCTCTCGGGCTGAACGCCATGAACCGTGTCATAGACCGGCCCCCGGAACCGGACGCCCGCATCCCACACGCGATAAAGGCCGCCTCGTTCCGTGTCGTATGCCACCCACAGGCCCTCGTATAGGCCGAAGACAAGCATGCGGGGGCGGTCGTCCATGTTGATGCGGAAAACGAAAGGATCGCGCGGGCGCTTCACGCTGCTCGCCCGGGTCTCCTTGGCGACCTCAGCCCGGACATTGCCCGAGGACGGCAGTTCCTTGATGCGAATGTTGCGATAATACGCCTCGGATGGAATCCCGCCGTGGATCTGAGGGGCGATGATTCCCGAGCGGGGGATACTGGGGTCGCTTTCCGTGTAATCGACCGTTTGTGTGCCGTTAAGCCACACTTGGATGCGCGGCCCTTCACAGCGGACAACGAATTCGTTCCAGTCCTCGTCCTTGTAGAGCTTGGCGACCAAATCCTGGTCGACCAGTTGGAGCATGTAGCGGCGCCGGCTCTCATCATAGAGCGAGCCCCAGATGTTGCGCGTGGGCTCGATGCCCATGTCCACCTGATAGCCGCCCACTTCATTGTGATTCGGAATACGGAGCGATCGAATCTGGATGCCCGCGTTTCCACGGTTCGTATACTCGCCCGAGAGCGTGCGAGCCACGAGCTTGGCTTCGAAGCGCAGTTCGAAATCCTCATACTCACGGGTCGTAGCGAGGAATTCGTTTTGTGGAATGGGTTTGTCGAGATAGCCCGCGATGATGGTTTCGTTCTCGATCCGGAAGATATCGAGGTTGCCCTCCCAGCCGCTGAAGTCGGTGCCATTGAAGAGCGGCGTGAACCCTTCCTCCTGCCCGTATACCGGCGCTCCCCCCATGCACACCAGAACGCAGATGACAGCCCTAATGCAGACCGGTGCTCCCGGCGCTCTAGCAGAATTCGTCCTCACGCGCCCATCCTTTCATCGCCAAGGAATTCGACCTGCCCCGTGGGCGCACTAGAGATTCCCTACCTTGTGTTCGCGGCTCTGTCCCCTAGTTGCGTCGCCAAACGGGGACAGTCTTGTCACGCTTCACTTGCCCGGCAAAGACCCCGCGGCGATTTCCTCGTTGCATCACGCGATGCGCAAAATCCCGAACCACAATACATGCCACCCGAAGCATGAATCATAACCTACCAGGAACAACGGCCAAGACCAATGAAACCGCGGTCCGTCTCTAAGTTTTTCCGAGGTTTTCCCATTGGCGATTCTCAGCCATCTGGTTGAGCTGTTATCCGGCGAACCCCATTGACAAAATTCCGAAAGCTCACCGAGCGTGTATTGTCCAACGACAAGTGTTTTCCGATAACACGGGAACCGCCGACCTTTTGATAACGATTCTTCGTGATCTTTTTCAATTCCTTGGAGGGAGAAATAACATTATCTGGGATTCGATATTTCGCCCTTTCCTGAGAAGCGGATAGTCCGTCGATTTCCAAACCCGCTTCGACAGCGGCCAAGTCTCCGATATACCAACTTTCCAATTCACGACATGCAATACGAATCAATACGTCCGGCTTGTTCGCCGCATCGCAAATTTTTCTAAGGTTGCGCTTGCCATCATGACAGTTACTGCTGTCCTGGCCCCGCAGGATAACGAAAGCGGTATCGGGAGTTCTCCATCCCTTCAGCTTAATGGGCAATTGTTTTTCCAAGTCCCGCTTGCCTTCAAAATCGACACACTGAATATGAATCTCCTGTGGCAACAGGCGCGGTAATAGCGATTCCAGCATGACCTTTGCAGACATTTCTTCCGTGAAAACGACAAGCCTCCTCATAGCGGATCGGCTCCGCCCAAAAGTCCCTGTTTCCACAGGTAGCCCATCTGGTCGCCCTCCGCCATGAATGCGGCGATCTGTTCGTCATCTTTCGCACGTTTGACATGCGTCACGCCGTCTTCTTTGACTAGCCAGAAAACGCTGTCCAACTCAACAGCATTGAGAAAGTCGGGAGAATGGGTAGATATGAATACCTGGCCTCCCCGGGACGCATAGGCGTCGAATTCCTCGGCCAGTTCATACAACAGCTTTGGGTAAAGCTGGTTTTCTGGTTCTTCCACACAAAGCAGGGGATGGGGGGTGGGGTCGTATAAGAGCACGAGGTAAGCAAACATTTTGATGGTGCCGTCAGAGACATAGCGGGCGAGAAATGGGTCTTTGAACGCGCCGTCCTGAAAACGCAACAGGACTCTTCCTTCCTCAGAAGTCTTTGCCTCGACTTTTGAAATGCCGGGGACACGCTCGGCCATCTTCTTCAAGATGTTATCGAATACATCTCTTTTGTGTTCAAAAAGGTATTGAGTGACCAAAGCAAGATTCTCGCCTTCTCGAGACAAATGTTCCGCATACCCCGCGTCGGGCAGACTTCTGGCGGAGCTAATATGGAAATCGGAAACATGCCAATTCTCTATCATCTGCCCAAGCGCCATGACCGCTGGATAGTTCTTGAGTTGAGCGAGAACCTTGATCGCAAGACTGCTCGGTTCTGCCAACGCGTGCTTATGTCGCTTGAGTTTCGATTCGTCGTCGACATCATCGAACTCATTGGTAACGGCCTCGCCCTCACCATTGTGAAACGCCAGAAACTTCCACGGCTGACCATGGCTGCCGCGGCGGTAGCGAAGTTCTTCGCGCTCAATAATGACTTGCCCACCTTTTTCATTAATGGCGAGTATATATGTAGCCAGGGGTTTCTTGTCAGTCGTTTTCGTCGTCATATGAAACCGGAAGTCTAGTTCAATCTCGATGGCCCCATCCTCATCCCGCGTCCTGACTTCCTTAAAGCCGCCGCGTTTGCTCAAGGCAATCTGAACATTGTCCGTCAGGGAATCACGAAGGAAGCCGAATACGTCGAACAAGGTCGATTTCCCAGACCCATTCGCACCGACAACTACGCACATCGGCGGAATATCGCGTATGGTGACGTTCTTGAAAGTCTTGAAGTTTTTAAGGCGTATGCTTTCGATCTTAATTCCCATCGCTCACTTACACCTTCCTTCCGTTGGCTGAGGGATACTTTCGGAACCTATCATACTAGCTTCCACCTGGGAAACCTAGGTTTTCCCAATTGGAGACGCGAAAACGGGGGCAGACATGTCTGCGCTCGTGCCTCGCCGCGCTTGCGTCAGAACCTCCTTTTGGGCTTCCGTCCAGGTTTCCTTTCCTCCGAATCAGCGCTTTGTCGCGCAGCGTCGCTCGAAGGTGGCTTTTCGCAAGGCCCACCTGTAATCTGAGCTATCCGGGCTTGTAGGCACAAACATCTGAAGGAGCGAGGCGATGAAGGTCGGCATGAATCTCTTGTTGTGGACCGCGGCTGTAACGGATGAACATTTAAGCCTGATAGAAGAGATTAAGGCATGGGGCTTCGACGGCGTCGAGTTTCCGATGTTCACGCCGGACTGTTCGCCGTGGCCCCAATTGGCGCAACACCTGCATGGGCTGGAACTCGGGTGTACGGCGGTCGGCGTACTGCCCGAGGACGCCAGTCTCGTGGACGCGGACGAAGGGGCGAGACGGCGTGCGCAGGACCACTTGAAAGCGTCTATCGATTCGTGCGTCATCGTCGGAGCCGAGGTCTTGGCAGGTCCGATCTACCACCCGGTCGGTGCTTTAGTAGGCCGTGGACCCACCGACGATGAGCGAAAACGATGCATTGAAGGGCTTCAGGCGCTCGCCGCGCACGCGGAAGGCAGCGGCGTTGTCGTTGTCGTCGAGCCGCTCAATCGTTTCGAAACATATGTGGTGAATTGTCAGGAGCAGGCCAGCGCTATCGTCGACGCCGTCGGCAGCGAATGGATCGGGCAGCTTTATGACACATTCCATTCGAACATCGAGGAGAAGTCGATTGCCGATGCGATTCAGGGAGGCGGAAAGCGGATTCGACACGTGCACGTCTCCGCAAACGATCGCGCGACGCCGGGCGAGGACCACATCGATTGGGATACCACCTTCGCGCAGCTAAAGGCAATCGGTTATGATGGCTGGCTGACGATTGAGGCCTTTGGGAGCTGGCTCCCCGAGGTGGCGGGTGCGACGTGTATCTGGCGCAAGATGGCGCCGAGCGAGGAACACGTGGCGCGCGAGGGCTGCCGGTTCATACGCGACGCGTGGGCGCGTGCATAAGGAGAATTCCCATGGCGACGATCCAGGGCGAGAGTGTTTCGGCCGCGGCACGTCGCGCACTCGAAGCGGGGGAGGGCATCCTGCGGCTGACGCCCACCTGGGTACCCCGATCGTTTTTGCAGCCGGGCCGGCGCATTAAGCTGCATCCGGACGACTATTACGCCTTCGGCAAGCATCGTGGGGGCATCGACGAACAGTGGTTCGGGTCGACCACGCCCGCGGCGAACGAGAACCGCGAAGAGGACGAGGGTCTCAGCTATGCCGCGCACGAGGGCGACCGTTTCACGCTGAAGGACGCCGTCGAGGCGTTGCAGGGGGCGCTGATTGGCGATGCAATTTGGGACCGCTATCAGCGCTGGCCCGTGTACAGCAAGTTCTTCGATAACCTGGGTCCGATTCCGCATCACATGCACCAAAATACCGAGCAGGCCGCGCTGGTCGGTCAGGAAGGCAAGCCGGAATCGTACTACTTCCCGCCGCAACTCAACGCTATCGGCAATCATTTTCCCTACACCTTTTTCGGGCTTGAACCCGGCACGACGAAGGAGCAGGTGCGCGGGGGTCTCGAACGCTGGAATTCGGGTGACAACGGCATCCTCGATCTGTCGAAGGCCTACCGCCTGAAGCCGGAAACGGGTTGGCTCCTGCCGCCGTGTATCTTGCACGCGCCGGGATCGCTCGTGACCTATGAGCCGCAGTGGGGCAGCGACGTCTTCGTCATGTACCAGTCGCTGGTCGAGGGGCGCGACGTGCCGTGGCAGCTGCTCGTCAAGGATGTGCCCGAGGACAAGCATCAGGACTTGGACTATCTGGTTGACCAACTCGATTGGGATGCCAACGTGCATCCGAGCTTTAAGGACAGCCACTACCTTGAGCCGATCGACGACGGCGCGGCGGAAGGCCATCAGGACCGCTGGATCGTCTATGGCGCCATCGCGGGCGAGCAACTATTCTCCGCGAAGGAACTGACCGTCGAGCCGGGCGCGACGGCGCGCATCACGGACAACGGCGCGTCCGGCGTCATCTGTCTGCAAGGCCGCGGCCGCATCGCTTCGCTGCCGCTCGAATCGCCCACGATGATCCGCTTCGGCGAATCGACCGAAGACGAAGTCTTCATCTCCGCGGCACGCGCGCGAGAAGGCTACGAGGTCGAGAACCTCGGCGGGGATTGCCCGCTGGTGCTGCTGCGCTACTTCGGGCCCGGCGTGAACCCCCATGCGC